>CAYUKT010000008.1:0-1891 GCA_964445285.1 uncultured Bacteroides sp.
CTTCGTATGACAGGCAATCAGGGAAAGAGAGGACAGCGGTCACGAAAAAGGTAAACAAAGTCACACTTTTATTGCGTGTGCTCGTCTCGGTATATGTTCTGTATCTGGCATATGGGCTGATCAAGGACTATGCAGCAGCTTCCAATCAGATGCTGTCGCTCGCGGCCATCATTGTATTTATAGCCGGCGGCGGTCTGATACTTGTTACCTCGGCCTATAAGCTGATAACGAAAGATTATGATGACGGCAGCGAGGAAGACGAAGGGCAGCAGGAGCCGGAGCAGACTGAGAGCGCAGGGGGTGAGGAACCCATTGGGCAGGGACAGGCTGCAGGGGAAGCGGACGGACAGAGAGTGGACCAGGACGGTCTGCGATAGGCCGGTACGCAAAGGAAGCTGTCTGCAGGGGATGATATAAAAATGTCGTGGCCTTTGACGGAGGCCGCGGCTTTTTTGCCGTTTGGGAGAGGATACCAAACTTGTATACATACAAGTTTGGCGAAATGTACATAGAAAAGAAAATTAATACTTGACTCCTTATAGGTATCTATATATAATGTATATAGTTTCGCGCAAGCAGTCTATGGAGGAGCACAGCAGTTTGCATATAGAAAACTGCTGATATACTCGTTTTTTAGTATAATCTTCCGAAATGGATGAAATGCAGGCAAATGCCTGCGAGTAAAAAATGAGCAATATGCACACCGTACAACTTGATGCGGAATGAATACAACTTGTTTGTAAAAAACAAAATTATTAAGGAGGAAAAGTATGAAAAAGAAAGTTTTAGGCGCACTACTCAGTGTGGCAATGGTAGCTACTCTGTTGGTTGGATGCGGCGGCAGTGACGCAGCACCTGCAACAACAGATGCACCGGCGGCAACAGAGGCTGCTCCGGCAGACAATGCGGCAGATGCAGCAGTTGATCAGGCTGCAGCAGCTACGACAGGCGGCAAGAAGGTTGGTGTGGCAATGCCTACACAGTCTTCTGAGAGATGGATCAACGATGGCGCTAACATGAAAAAACAGTTAGAGGCACTTGGTTATGAAGTAGATCTTCAGTATGCTGAGGATGATGTGCAGATGCAGGTTTCTCAGATCGAGAACATGATCGCATCAGGCGTTAACTGCCTGGTTATCGCATCTATCGACTCCGGCGCACTTGTAAACGTTGAGGCACAGGCGAAGGAAGCTGGTATTCCGATCATCGCTTATGACCGTCTGCTGATGGATACAGATGCAGTATCCTACTATGCTACCTTCGATAACAAGGGTGTTGGTACAGCGATTGGTAAGTACATTGAAGAGAAGAAGGATCTTGCTAACACAAGCGAGACATTCACAATTGAGTTCTTCATGGGTTCTCCTGATGATAACAACGCTCATATGTTATATGATGGATTGATGGAAGTTCTTCAGCCGTACTTAGATAATGGTACATTGATTTGTAAGTCTGGCAGAACATCTTTTGATGACACATGTATCTTAAGATGGTCTCAGGAGACAGCACAGCAGAACTGTGAGAACTATCTGACAGGTTTCTATGCAGACGAAGATCTTGATATCTGTGCAACAGCATTTGACGGTTTTGCATATGGCTGTAAGGCAGCATTAGAGGGCGCAGGTTACACAGAGGCTAACTGGCCGCTGATCACAGGACAGGATGCAGAGCTTATGGCTACCAAGAACATCATCTCCGGTAAGCAGACAATGTCTATCTACAAAGATACACGTCTCTTAGCTGAGAAGTGCGTAACCATGGTGCAGGCAGTGCTTGAAGGCGCTGATCCTGAGATCAACGATACAGAGCAGTACGACAATGGTAAGATCGTAGTTCCTTCTTATCTGTGTACACCGGTAGCAGTTGACAAAGACAATTACAAAGAGATCAT
>CAYUKT010000008.1:1901-10955 GCA_964445285.1 uncultured Bacteroides sp.
GTAATCTGCTGGGTAAGTATGAGAAGGGGTGGCACAAGTTTGTTGCCGCCCCTTTTTTAAGAAATATGTTTTAATGGTATTTTTGATCATGTAGAATAACTGTGACTATGATATAAACGGGGTAGCCGCAGGAAATATAGAGAAAAGGAGTTGGGGGAATGTCAGATTACATCTTGGAAATGAATCACATTGTCAAAGAGTTTTCGGGCGTTAGGGCGCTGGATGATGTCAATCTGAAGGTAAAGCGCGGTGAGATTCATGCTCTGTGCGGAGAAAACGGGGCTGGAAAATCCACACTGATGAATGTATTGTCAGGCGTATATCCTTTTGGTACATATTCCGGCGATGTTGTCTACAAGGGAGAAACCTGTAAGTTTCATAACCTGAAAGACAGTGAAGCCAAGGGCATCGTTATCATCCATCAGGAGCTGGCGCTCAGTCCTCTGCTTTCCATAGCGGAGAATGTATTTATCGGTAATGAGCAGCTGGCTGCCAAAGGCGTGATCGACTGGACGAAGACAAGACAGCGCGCACAGGAGATGCTTGCACGGGTGGGTCTGGAACATGAGGATGTAAATGTTCCTGTTAATTCGCTCGGTGTCGGTAAGCAGCAGCTGATCGAGATTGCCAAGGCGATGGCGAAGAAGGTTGAACTTCTGATTCTGGATGAGCCTACAGCGGCTTTGAACGATGAAGAGAGTAAGAAACTTTTGGATATTATGTTGGAACTGAAGAAACAGGGCATTACCTGTATCATCATTTCCCATAAGTTAAATGAGATTGAATATGTATCTGATGCGGTTACGATCATCCGTGATGGTAAGACGATAGAGACGCTGGTTAAGGGCGTGGATGATTATACGGAAGACCGTGTTATTAAGGGCATGGTAGGACGTGAGATGACCAACCGTTATCCGGTAAGGGAAGGTGTTACCATAGGAGATACCATTTTTGAAGTCAAAGACTGGAATGTGTATCATCCAGATGATGAGAACCGTCAGGTTTTAAAAGATATTAATATCAGCGTGAGAGCAGGTGAAGTAGTAGGGCTTGCAGGGCTGATGGGCGCCGGGCGTACAGAGTTTGCCATGAGCGTATTCGGACGCAGTTATGGGCAGAAGATTTCCGGAACCGTGAAGATCAACGGGAAGGAAGTACATATGCACAATGTCAAGGAGGCCATTAACAGTAAGCTGGCTTACGTATCGGAAGACAGAAAAGTATATGGATTGAATCTGATCGGTGAGATCAAGGAAAACATGACGATCGCCGCACGGCCGAAGTTCTTCTCCAAACATGGTGTCATCAATGGTAATGATGAGATCGTGGCGGCGGAAGAATATAAGAAGAGAATCAACGTCAAGGCAAATTCCATCGAGCAGGTTGTGGGTTCTTTGTCGGGAGGAAACCAGCAGAAGGTGGTTCTGGCAAAGTGGATGCTGACGCAGCCGGATGTGCTGATTCTGGATGAGCCTACACGTGGTATCGATGTAGGTGCTAAATATGAGATTTATTGTGTCATCAATGATCTTGCCAAGGCCGGTAAGGCCGTGATCGTCATCTCTTCTGAGATGCCGGAGATCATTGGTACCTGCGACAGGACTTATGTACTCAATGAGGGCAGGATCGCAGGGGAACTGAGCAAATCAGAACTGACACAGGAGCAGATTATGCAATGTATTATGGCTCATAATAGAAAGGATGATGGAAATGAATGATAAGAAAAAAGTAGTTAATCTTGACATGAAACAGTACGGTATGTTTCTTGCCCTTATTGCAATTTACGTTATTTTTGCCATTATGACGGGTGGTAAGAATTTGTCTCCTGCCAATATTAACAATCTGATCATGCAGAACGGTTACGTTGTCATCCTGGCAATCGGTATGCTTCTGTGTGTATTGACCGGTAACGTTGATCTGGGCGTAGGTTCCGTAGTAGCTCTTACCGGTGCTGCGGCAGGTATTATTCTGGTAGATTACAAGATGAATATGTGGGTGGCTATTCTGGTTGCGATCCTGATCGGTCTTGCGGTAGGTATGTTTGCAGGCTTCTTCATTGCCTATCTGGGGATACCGCCTTTCGTAGTAACACTGGCTACCATGCTTATGGGACGTGGCCTTACATACACCCTGTTACAGGCTCAGACCAAGGGTCCGCTGCCGGATGATTATATTTATATCGGCGCAGGATTCCTGCCTACGATCAAGGTGAATTTTGCAGGCGGAACCCTGGA
Source organism: uncultured Bacteroides sp. (assembly GCA_964445285.1). Taxonomy (GTDB): domain Bacteria; phylum Bacillota; class Clostridia; order Lachnospirales; family Lachnospiraceae; genus UBA3282. The sequence goes on from CAYUKT010000008.1 coordinate 4,136, forward strand.
TATTGTATGTATCATTGTGGCAGTTATTGCGTCAATTGCCCTGATTCTCTCCGAGATGAAGAGTATTGCCACCAAGAAGAAATATAACTTTGCGACCAACCCGATGTGGCAGGTAGCATTGAAATTAGCAGTTATGCTTGTCATCATCTGGTTCTTCTTCTACAAGCTGGCACGTTATAATGGCTTGCCGTTTGTATTGGTGATCATGGTAGTGCTGATCGCTTTATATGCATTCATCACAAGTAAGACAGTAGCCGGCCGTCAGATTTATGCATTGGGCGGCAATAGAAAAGCAGCTAATCTGTCTGGTATTGATACCAATAAAGTATTCTTCTGGGTATACACGAACATGGGTATCCTCAGTGCTGTAGCAGGTGTCGTCCTCACGGCGCGTAATGCGGCATCCACACCGAAGGCCGGTGATGGATTCGAGATGGATGCGATCGCTTCCTGTTACATCGGTGGAGCTGCCGTAGCAGGTGGTGCGGGTACGATTCTCGGTGCTGTAGTTGGTGCTTTCATCATGGGTATCCTGAACAATGGTATGTCCCTGTATGGATGGTCAACAGATATTCAGAAGATCGTTAAAGGTGCTGTACTTCTGGGTGCCGTTACCGTTGACGTTATGTCTAAGAGAAAGAAAGGTTAAGGCGAACTTTTCTTGGCAGAATTATAAAAACAAGGGCTGTCCGTTTACAGGGCAGCTCTTTGTATAGGGTGGAAAATTTCATAAGAAGCTGAGATACCACAGGTATCACGACATTTAGGAGAGATTTATGAAAAGGGGAGGAATTGCAATAAGATGGATAAGGCTTCACCCAAATATTTGGAATTGGTCAGGTGGATCAATACACAGATTCAGGAGAAGAAACTTATAGCAGGACAGAAAATATATTCGGAGAATGAGCTGAAAGAGATGTTCGGAGTGAGCCGCCAGACAGTCAGGCATGCGATCAGCATACTGGAACAGGAAGGGATTATCCGGAGAGTACAGGGAAGCGGCACTTATGTCAATGATAACCGCTTTGCCAATATTTCAAAAAGGATGCGGGTGGCAGTCGTGACGACTTATGTGGACGGTTACATATTCCCCCGGACGATACAGGGGATTGAGAACGTGCTGCTGGAGGAGGGGTATTCCGTGCAGATTGCTTTTACCAACAATCAGGTTGGGAGGGAACGGACAATCCTGGAGGATATCCTGAATCGGGATGAGGTGGCAGGAATTATCGTGGAGACCACAAAGAGCGGACTTCCGAATCCCAATCTGCATCTCTACCGAGAAATCTTAAAGAGGGGGATTCAGGTAATCTTTATCAATAGTTTTTATCGGGACATTGATATTCCGCATGTATCGATCAATGACCGGATGGCAGGCTATAAGATGACAAAGCATCTGATTGACATGGGACACAGAAAGATAGGGGGCATTTTTAAGCTGGATGACGGACAGGGAAAGCAGCGCTTTGCAGGGTATATGGATGCTGTGCTGGAGGCTGGTCTGGAGATTGATGATGCCAGGATCCTTTGGATCGATACGGAAGATTTAAAACATATGGATAAGCTGACGGAGCGGGTGATGGAACGCTATCGGGACTGTACCGGGTTGTTCTGTTATAATGACGAAGTGGCGTTTGGCCTGCTGGAGGTTTTTAAAAAGGCCGGTATTCGTGTACCGCAGGATATATCCATTGCCAGTGTGGATGATTCTGAACTGGCGGTGCTTGGTGAGGTGGGAATCACATCGGCACCGTATCCTATGGAGATGCTGGGGAAAAAGGCAGCAGAAAATCTGCTGCAGATGATAACGGAATCGTTTTTTGATGCGAATTACGAGTTTGAGGTCGATATTGTACAGAGGGATTCTGTGCGAAGACTATAGTTAAATCCTCTGTTTTCTATATTCATTGGGGCTTATATGGTAGCGGGCCTTAAACTTGCGGCAAAAATAACCTGCACTTGCAAAACCTGTTTCCATTGCGATGGTGGATACAGGTTTTGTTGTGGTATAGAGCAGTTCTGCGGCACGCATCAGGCGGTATTGTATCAGGTAGGCTACCGGTGAAATCTGGATGCAGGACTGAAAAACATGTAGGGCGCTGCTCTTGCTGACCGAGGCGGCGGCAGCGATCCTTTCTAATGTCACATCTTCCTGATAATGGTCATGAATATACTGCATCATGATCTGCAGCCTTGCCTGACTGGCATCCAGGCGCTGCGGGGCCAAGGTTTCAGAGGACAGATTCGTATGTTCATATAAAATGCCCCACAATTGCAGAAGGTATTGTACAGTCTGTAGTTCTTGTTTTTCAGAGGCTTCCTGTAAAGCATAGATTTTTTCTAATAACAGAAGGATCTGGTTTTGCCAGTCGATCTGTGGGTCAAGAATCTGGCAGGCGGGGGCGTAGAGCAGTACAGGGTGAATATATTTTTCATAAAGCAGACTTTCTTTGGGTGACAGCAGGAGGGGAGAAAAAACGATGTTAGGTATCACAACGCTTGCTTTGGCCTCGAAACGGTGGAGAACACCACTGTTGATGAACATACCGTATCCTTTGGACAATTCTATTTGTTCCGTGCCCACAAGACATAACTGACTGCCTTCCATGACGGACAGAAACTCCAGTTCATAATGCCAGTGCCAGTCAATACAATGAAAGTCTGCTTTCCAGATATCTTCCAGATAGTATGCCAGAGGGAAATCGCTGCTTCCGTGCTGGGCAGTTTCCCGAAGCGTGTCATCGGTGATCAGGGTGTTAGGTTTCAGGGAATCCATTCGTTGTTTTCTCCGATCGTTTTTGATCGCTATAAGGATACCGGGCAAAGCCTGGCAACCGTTTTCTGTGATATTGTACCATAATTATGTGATTATATGCAATGATTTTCCATGTTGAATGAGATATAATCCCATCAGACAAAGGAAACGGATGAGGAGGAAATGAAAATGGAGAACCAATACAGGAAAACCATCACGGCATGTTTTGTGGGGTATATCGTACAGGCGATTGTGAACAATTTTGTACCCCTGCTGTTTTTGACCTTTCAGAGAAGTTATTCGATTCCGTTATCACAGATCACGCTGCTTGTGACTTTCAATTTTGGCGTGCAGCTTCTGGTGGATCTGCTCTCAGTGGGGTTCGTGGATAAGATAGGTTATCGGGCTTCTATGATTATTGCCCATATACTTTCTGCGGCAGGACTTATTCTTCTGACCATTTTGCCGGAAGCGCTGCCTTCCCCCTTTGCAGGGATTTTGATCGCGGTGATGATTTATGCTATTGGCGGCGGCCTTCTGGAAGTGCTTGTGAGTCCGGTGGTGGAAGCCTGTCCTTCGGATAATAAGGAAAAGGCCATGAGTATGTTACATTCCTTCTATTGTTGGGGCCATGTGGGCGTGGTGTTGTTATCCACCCTGTTTTTCACAGTGTTTGGCATTCATAACTGGAAGGTGATGGCAATAGTCTGGGCATTGGTGCCGCTTTATAATGCTTTCATGTTTACGAAGGTTCCTATGGCAGAACTGATGGAAGAGGGCGAGGAGGGACTGACATTAAAAGACCTGCTTGGCATGAAATTGTTCTGGGTTTTGTTAATGATGATGATCTGCGCAGGAGCAAGCGAACAGGCTGTAAGTCAGTGGGCGTCTACTTTTGCGGAGAAAGGTCTTGGTATTTCCAAGACGGCGGGCGATCTGGCAGGACCTATGGCTTTTGCGATCTTGATGGGGACATCCAGGGCTTTCTATGGGAAGTTCGGGGATCGTATTAAGCTGGATAGATTTATGATTTACAGCAGCTGTCTGTGTATTTTATCCTATCTGGGAATTGCCCTGCTTCCGATTCCCCAGCTTAGTCTGGCGGCCTGTGCGATCTGCGGGCTTTCCGTGGGTATTATGTGGCCGGGATCGTTCAGCAAGGCGGCGGCAGCCCTGCCAAAGGGTGGGACGGCCATGTTTGCACTGTTAGCCCTGGGCGGGGATGTGGGATGTTCCGGAGGACCAACGGTGGTCGGGATGGTGTCCAGTCTGTTTGAGGATAATCTGAAAATGGGAATCCTGGCAGGGATTATCTTTCCGGTGCTTTTGCTGACGGGGGTTATTATTTGTGGAAAGATGAAAACACGGAAGGCAGCAGAGTAAAAGGAAAAAGAAAGAATTGGAACATGTATTAGGACTTTTTGAAAAACAGACAGCCGACTGGTTTGTCAATACACTGGGGGAGCCGACTCCGGTACAGAAGGAGAGCTGGCCGATCATTGCGGCGGGAAGCCATGCGCTGATTTGCGCACCCACCGGTACGGGTAAAACCCTGTCGGCCTTTTTTGTATTTCTGGATCAGATGAAACGACAGGCACAGGCGGGAATATTGCAGCAGGAATTACAACTGATTTATGTATCCCCGCTCAAATCCCTGGCGGCGGATATCCGGGAGAATTTAAAGCGTCCTTTGGAGGGGATCGGTGCCGGGGAAGTCATTTCGGTGGGGATCCGGACAGGGGATACGCCCCAGCGGGACAGGCAGAGAATGGTTAAGAAGCCGCCGCATATTCTGATCATTACTCCGGAGTCTTTGTACTTGATGCTCACCAGCAAAACGGGGCAGAATGTGCTGGTTACTGCCAGGGCTGTTATCATAGACGAACTTCATGCCCTGATCGATACAAAGAGGGGCGCCCATCTGATGCTCTCCCTGGCGAGGCTGGATCATCTGTGCGGCAGGCCGCTGCAGCGCATCGGTCTGTCTGCCACGATAGAACCCTTGGACAGGGCGGCACAGTATTTGGCGCCGGAGGAAGTAAAGATTGCCGCGCCGGAGATGAAAAAGCGGGTGAAGTTGGAAATTTTAAGTCCTTACCCGGATACGAGAAAAGGCCCCAGAAAGGATCCTGTGTGGGAGGAATTGGGGAAGCTGGTCTTTCAGTATTGTCAGGGCAGCCGCAGTGTGATCGCTTTTGTGGAGGGCAGGCGGTATGCAGAGAAATTGGCATATTATGTAAACCTTCTGGGCGGGGACGGATTTGCAAGGGTGCATCATGGAAGCCTTTCCAAAGAACAAAGGATGGAGACAGAACTGCAGCTGCGTGATGGTAAGCTCAGGCTGTTGTGTGCCACATCATCCATGGAGCTGGGAATCGATGTGGGGGAGATAGACCAGGTACTGCAGGTGGGGTGTCCCCGCACGATCTCGGGTACTATGCAGCGGCTGGGACGGGCAGGCCATAATCCGGGGCGCGTCAGTGTGATGTATCTTTTTCCCAGAACGGCGGCGGAATGTGTGTCCTGCGGCATGACGGCGCAGCTGGCCAGGGAAGGTGGTGTGGAACATGTCAATCCGCCCACGGCATGTCTGGATGTGTTGGCGCAGCATCTGGTGTCCATGGCGGCTTTCAGGAGTTATGAGATCAATGAAGTGATGGAGATTGTACCCCGCGCATGGCCGTTTCGGCAGATTACCAGAGAGGATGTGAAGGCTGTCCTTTCCATGTTGGCGGGAGATTATGAGCATGACAGGGATATTCCGGCGCGGCCCAGGATTCTTTATGACAGGATCCATGAGCGGGTGGAGGGAGACGGTTACAGCAGGATGTTAGCCGTATCGGCCGGCGGTACGATTCCCGATAAAGGTTTATATACAGTGAGGAACGAGGAAGGGGTTAAGCTGGGAGAGGTGGATGAAGAGTTTATTTACGAGTCCCAGACGGGAGACCGTTTTATCCTCGGTTCTTTTGCGTGGAAGATTGTAAATATCAGCCGGGATACCGTGACTGTGACCCAGGCTAAGATGGAAGGTGCGAGGCTGCCCTTCTGGCATGGGGAGATCAAAGGAAGGGATAAGCGGACTGGAGAGGCCTTCGGGCGTATGTTCCGTTCCCTGCAGAGTGCGTATGAAGACGGAAAACTGCAGGAGGAGCTTGGCAGGTTAGGGCTTGACGAGGCGGCGGCATCTCTGGCGGGCAGCTATCTGGAACGGCAGATTAGGGCGGCAGGAAGCCTGCCGGATCATGAGACCCTGATTGTGGAACATTTCAGGGATACGGTGGGAAACAGCCAGATGATGGTGCATTCCGTATTTGGCAGGCGGATCAATGCACCCCTGTCCCTGCTGGCGGCCCAGACAGCCAGGGAAGAATTGCATATGGAGATTGGCAGTGTGGACGAGGAGGACGGTTTCCTGTTATATTCCTATGGAGATCAGAGTCTGCCGGAAGGATTGTTACAGAGGATTGACGCAGATGCCTGTCTGCGGCAATTAGAAATATTATTGCCGGCCACACCTCTTTTTAATATGGCTTTTCGCTATAACAGCGGCCGGGCCTTGATGATGGGTGTGAGGAAAAATGGGAGACAGCCTCTGTGGATGCAGCGGCTTAAGAGCGCAGAGATGCTGGAACAAGTGGTTCGGGAGAATGCGCATCCGCTGATCCGGGAGACCAGGCGGGAGTGTATGCAGGAACTGTGGGATGCGGCCGGTGTGCAGGAACTTCTCTATGATATTCGCAGTGGAGCGGTCAAAATCCGGGAAATTTACACGGATATACCTTCGCCCATGTCGCTTCCTTTACAATGGAGCCAGGAAGCCGCAGTTATGTACGACTATGCGCCCACACCGCGGGGGATTCACGGGGCGGTGGAAGAGGCACTAAAGAAGGAAAAGCATCTGATACAGCCGGGCAGCCGTGAACTGACGGAAGTGCAGGAGAGAAGCCGCCTGCCCCAGGATGAAAAACAACTGCATACGCTTCTCATGACGGAGGGCGATCTGGCGGCCGGAGAACTGGAAATTCCAGTGGAATGGCTTGACAATCTGGCGCGCCAGGGCAG
>CAYUKT010000008.1:11055-12897 GCA_964445285.1 uncultured Bacteroides sp.
GTCAAAGAGCAGCTTCACATCGTGAGGCGGATGCTGCGCTACAGAGGCGGGGCGGATGCCGGGCAGACGGCGGATCGATATGGCTGGCCGGTAGGATTGGCGGAAGAACTCCTGGAAGAGCTGTGCCGACAGAAGGCGGCGGTGAAACAGGATGGCAGGTATTACCATGGGGAGTTATACAGGCGCGCCAGGGTGCGGACACTGAAAAACAGACGGGAAGAGATGCAAACCTGTGCCGGCGAACATTATGCCGCGCTGATGCTGTCTCAGCTGGAATCCGGCGCACCGGCGGCAGAATGTGTGCAGAATACGATCAGGCAGTATGCAGGAATGACATTGCCTGCGGCCTATTGGGAAAAAATCTTGTTGCCCGGCCGAGTGAGAAATTACAAACCTTCCCTGCTGGATGCTTTCCTGTCAGAAGGAGAATTGTTCTGGCATATGGAAGAAAAGGGCGGTCTGCGATTTGACTATCAGTCGGCTGTTGACTGGGAGGCGGACAGGCCGCGAGAGGAGTTGACGAGGGAAGGACTGACGGAGGAAGAACGTGTTATCTATGATGCGATCATTAGGCGCGGCGCCTGTTTTATGCAGTCATTAAACGACCTGCTTCCGGCCCGGTCGCCGTATGATACCCTGCTTTCCCTGATGGAGAAGGGACTCGTCTATACGGATAGTTTTCTGCCGGTGCGGCAGTGGATTGACCGGGAAAAGACGAAAAAGGCAGTGGTAAGACAACGCGTTAATCTGCGGGTGAAGGCATTGCAGACGGGAAGATGGGATATTGTCAGACCGGTACGGGAGAACACCATCGAGGAAAAACTGGAAGCCTGTTTTCGTGTCAGTCCCATTATCAGTAAGGAGACGGCGTCCGCCTGCGGACTTTCCTGGCAGGAGGCTCTGTCGGTGCTTCGCATCTGGGAGTATACCGGACAGGCAAGGCGGGGATATTTTGTCAAAGAACTTTCCGGTGCCCAGTTTATTCAGGGAAAGGATTATGAGAGTGTGGTGCGCAGACTGCACAATCCGGAGAAAAAACTTGTGTGGGTCAATGCGGCGGATCCGGCCCAGTGCTGGGGGAAGATGCTGCCGCATAAAGAGGACCGTAGCTTTATCAATGTGCCGGGAACAGCCGTTGCCTGTTATGGCGGGTTACCGGTGGCTGTGATGGAGAGACAGGGGAAGGTCCTGCGAATCTGGCAGGAAGAACTGCAGGAGGAATGTGTGCGGCTTTTTGCGGAGCGGTTTAAGCAGGGCAGTATCTTTGCCGGTATGAAGCGGATTGTGGTGAAAGAATACCCGGATACGGCGGGAGAGGCTTTGCGGCAGGCAGGATTCAGGAGAGAGATGCAGGATTATGTATTGTATCTTTAATCTGAGAATGATATATAAAGGGAGGAGAAAGAAGATGGCAATAGAGAACGTAAAGACATATTTCAGACAGTTTGGCATGGAGGAGAAGGTTCTGGAGTTTGCGGTATCCAGCGCAACGGTAGAATTGGCGGCGGAGGCACTGCATTGTGAGCCGCAGCGGATTGCGAAGACTTTATCCTTTCTGGTGGTGGAACAACCGGTGCTGATCGTGGCAGCTGGGGACGCTAAGGTGGACAATCATAAATTCAAGGAACAGTTTGCGACCAAGGCAAAGATGCTTTCGCCGGATCAGGTGGAGGAAATGGTCGGCCATGCGGTGGGCGGTGTCTGCCCTTTTGCGGTAAAAGATGGGGTGACGGTGTATCTGGATGTGTCGCTGAAACGGTTTGAGACAGTCTTTCCGGCCTGCGGAAGTGCGAACAGTGCCATAGAACTGACGATTCCGCAATTAGAGCAGTATTCCGGGTA
>CAYUKT010000008.1:12997-15170 GCA_964445285.1 uncultured Bacteroides sp.
GTAATTGAAAAATTCTTAGAATATGTGAAAATAGATACACAGTCTTCAGAGGAGAGTACAAGTAAGCCTTCTACACCCAAACAGCACGATCTCGCTAAAATTCTGGAGAGACAGCTGCAGGAGATGGGAGCACAGGATATTGTCTATGATAAGGAGTACTGCTATCTGTATGCTTCGATTCCGGCCACCGCAGGCTGTGAGCAGGCGCCGGTGATTGGTTTTATTGCCCATATGGACACATCTCCGGCGGTGACGGGTACAGGAGTGAAACCGCATATTGTGGAAGCCTATGACGGGAAAGATATTATATTAAATCAGGAGAAACATATTGTCATGAAAGTGGCGGATTTTCCGGAACTTACTTCCTATCAGGGTAAGAGACTGATTGTCACGGACGGAACCACGCTTTTGGGTGCAGACGATAAGGCTGGGGTGGCAGAGATTATGGCGATGGCCGAATATCTATTGCAGCATGAGGAAATCAGACATGGCCGGATACGGATTGCTTTTACCCCGGATGAAGAGGTGGGTGCGGGAGCAGACTACTTCGATGTGGAGCGATTTGGTGCGGATTATGCGTATACGGTGGATGGCGGCAGGCTTGGGGAACTGGAGTATGAGAATTTTAACGCGGCGGGCGCTAAAGTAACGATACATGGCAGGAGCGTCCATCCGGGAGAGGCCAAGGATAAGATGCGCAATGCTATCCTGATGGCTCAGGAATTTCAGGCAATGCTGCCGGTCTCAGAAAATCCCATGTATACCAGAGGGTATGAAGGATTTTATCATCTGGATCAACTGCATGGTACTGTGGAGGAAGCCGTGGCGGAATATATTATCAGGGATCATGACCGGGAGAAATTTGAGAGGAAGAAAGAATACTTTACACGGATTGGGGAATTTTTGAATCAGAAATATGGGGCAGGAACCTTTGATATCGAGATGAAGGATTCCTACTATAATATGAAGGAGATCATTGTGCAGCACATGCATCTGGTGGATCATGCAAAAGAAGCCATGGAAGAACTGGGCATCAGTCCGGTGGTGGTGCCGATCCGTGGTGGCACAGATGGGGCACGGCTTTCCTTTATGGGTCTGCCTTGCCCGAATCTATGTACGGGCGGCCAGAATTTCCACGGCCGTTTTGAATACGCCTGTGCGGATGAGATGGAGATGATTGTGAAGCTTTTGATCAGGATTGCAGGGAAATATGGGGAAAAGTACAATTAGTCATGCGGCATTTTAGCCTCCATATTCTTAATCCTATCATATAACATCTGATTGACGGGAACATCCAGACCATATTCTTTGGCCATGGTGATCACGGTTCCAGCGAAGAAATCTACCTCCGTGCGTCTTTTTAAAATACCGTCCTGACGCATGGAGGGCATCCCGTCCGGATTCAGGGTGTCTATCAGGGCCACATAGCTGTCAAGGTCATCTCGTGTAACACCGGTATTGGCACAGGTGGAAAGATTTAAAACCTCTTCCATGGCAGCAATCATCATATCACGTTGTTTTCCGGGTTCCTGAACAGTTTTGTAAGTGCCTTCGGATACCATGACGACCTGATTGACACCCACATTCAGCATCCATTTGCCCCACAGGCGGTGGATGATATCATCCTCCACAATGCAGGGAATCCCGGCGGTGTTTAGAAGCGTTTCCACCTGGGTAAGAAAGGGATGTTTGGATGCATCGGGAGTACCAATTCTCAGTTCGCCGATATGGGCATAGGTCAGTTTGTTTCCAAGTTTTACGGCGTCCATGCCCTGGGCAATGCAATGGATGATATGGCCCTGTTTGATTTTTGAGGCAATGATTTCTTCACTGCTGATGCCGTTTAGCAATGAGAGGATGATCGTGTTTTCGCCCACGGCAGGACGAGCGAGTTCAAGCGCTTCTTCCAGGGCCGTGCCTTTGACGGCAAAGATCAGCAGATCAGCAGGTTTCGCTTCGGTGGACATTTGGAAATCACAAGGATTTCCATTACAGAAGACGCCTTCCGTCCTGTATCTGTGGATGCGTTCTTTGTCTGCCAGAAAGGTGACGGATTCCCGTCCAAGACTGCGGGTGAAAATATCAGCATACAGGATGCCGAGCGCTCCCATGCCGATGATGGTGATGGATGGTATTGCAGATGATTGTTTCATGAAATAAACCTCCGTGTTTA
>CAYUKT010000008.1:15270-18120 GCA_964445285.1 uncultured Bacteroides sp.
TATTTTGTGCGAAGTTCCGGAAGGAGAGGTCGAGAGCCTCCAGTTTATCAATGGTTTTATTTAGCTTGACATCCAGATATTTGAAATTGTCATCGGCATGGTCAAGCCGCTCATAAATGGGTGTGAGTTCCGCTTTGAATTTTTGGTCAAGTTTCTGGTCCAACAGATTAGAAATTGCCTGCAGATCGCGTTGTGTCAGAGCCACAAGGATTTCCTCCTTTTCCAATGAGATGATTGATGGTTGTTGAATGGCTTGGTTTGTATTCATTTTTTCTCCCTTCGTTTGTCAGCAGGGAAAGCTGATTGTCTGCGAAGGTCTGTTTTCCCTGCCTGTGTGAATAGTTTATTGGTAAGCAAGGATTCTAAAACAGATAAAATATCATATTGAGATATTTTATAGAAACAAAGAATAAATGAAATTCCGTTAGAATATCAATGCTGTAGTAAAATAATATCAGCATTGTGGTGAAATGTCAAGGGCATTTATCAAAAAAAGTAATCCGTAATTTAGAAAAGAGGATTACTTTTTTTGATAAAGTATGTTATTTAATCCAGTGCCGAAAAAACCACATTGCGTATTTTTCTGGTGTAGGCTGTGGTGCCGGTATCGGTTTTTTGAAGCATGAGTAAGAGGATCATGTCATCTGCGGGATCGATGGTCATATAGGTGCCCATCCAGCCATCCCAGCCAAATTCTCCGGTACGGCTTATGGAGATAGCGGCGCCGGGATCTTTCATGATGCGCAGCAGATTGGCATAGCTGCAACCAGAAAGGCTTTCCCACTGCCAGACATATGGATCGAGCGCCGGGGCAAGGTGGGCCTGTGTCATAAAGTCAACCGTCTGTGGAGAGAGGAGAGTGACATTCCCCAAACGTCCTCTATGCAGAAGCATCTGTGCAAAGCGGGCATAATCATCAATGGTGGAGACCAGCCCTGCACCGCCGGATTCAAAGGCGGGAGATGTTTTCATATCATTGCTGATGCCGAGACGGGGGAAATGGAATTCTTCCAATCCTTTGCCAATATCCTGGTAAGCTTTGGCAAGACGGGCCTGTTTTTCAGGGGGAACAAAAAAGGCCGTGTCGTTCATGTTAAGAGGTTCAAAAATGCGTTGTTTTAGAAAATCGCCGAAGCGCATACCGGAGACAACCTCAATGACTGCGCCGAGTACGTCTGCGGACATGCCGTAATGCCATTTCTCACCGGGCTGAAAAGCCAGGGGAATCTTTCCGAGGCGGTTCATGATCTCACAGGTGGTCAGTGCCCGGGGAGAAGATAAATTCGTGATCACTTCATCCATAAGCTGATCCGTGCGGATCTCTGAAGTGCATGTTTCTCCCGGATAGGTCAGTCCCGAGGTCATATTCAGCAGATCCTGTATAATGATGGGGCGTTTCACGGGTACGAGTATTCCGTCTGTCATCACTTGCTGCTCACAAAATCCCGGCAGGTAATCAGAAACCGGATCATACAGATCAATCCGTCCCTCCTCAAGAAGCATCATTGCGGCTGCTGCCGTGACAGGTTTGGTCATGGAATACAATCGGAAAATGGTATCCCTTGTCAAGGGCAGCCCGGCGGCAAGATCACGCATGCCGGCTTCGTAGTAACACTCTTCCTGTCCGCCGTGCAGGACCATGCAGTTTACGCCTGAAACAAAGCTGGTTTCTGTCATTTCCCATAAAAGTTCCTGCAGGCGGGATAATTTTTGTTGGTTCATAAAATCTTCACTTCACTTTCTGTACTCAATACGCGGACAGTTATGATACCCGTTTGTCCGCTGTTTTAAATATAGCATAAAAGCCTCTGGCGGACAATCAAAAAAGAGCCGCTCCCCATAACTGAAAATCAGTTATAGAGGGCGGCCCCTTATAATGTCGGTTGATTTAAACGCTTAAATCGAAATGTCCGCCGGGCATCGGAACAGTGGTCTGTTCTTTGATCTCGTCCCAGTTGACGTTGGTGATCTTTTTAAGCAGTTCTTCCGTACTGTCTGCATAGACAGTAGTGCGTTTGCTGTGCTCATAATTGTACTTATCCGGGCCTTTGTCAGCGGTCTTTTCAGCAGCTTCCTTTGCGGCTTCTTTTTTGTCTTCACGGATCTTATCCACGAATTCTTTCTGACGCTCACCGGCTTTTTCAAGTTCTGCAAAGTAGGAGACCTTGCCATCTTTGCCGATGGAGACGCCGAGAGTTACCACTTCGTCTTCTTTGCCGGTATCTTTGAGCTCCTCTTTAATCTCATCGAGTTTGCCGACAGCCTCATCGAGCAGTGCAAGATTCTGCTTCTTGACATCCTCGTCCTCAGCCATGCGCTCTAATTCTTCGGGATCAATCAGTACACTGTAATCTTTAGAGCCGCGGGAGAGATAGGAAGCAGCTTCCTCCTCGCTGTCATATTCAGCCACAAAGAAGTCCATGTTGCCATACTGTTTTTTCAGGTCCTGTAAAAGCGCCTTGGCCTTGTCGCTCAACTGCGGCGTATTCTGGCCGGCCTTTTTCGTGTCGGCAGTTTTTTGGGATGTGCCTGCCTTTTCGGACTTCGTATCTTTCTTGCTTTGCACGCTGTTATTGTAATAGTTGTTTTGGAATGTGTTATATCCGGCTACCTTGTTCATGTTTGTGCCCTCCTTAGCATGATCTGTAAATCCATTTACCTGTGGTGGACGCAAATACCCACCTGTTACATTATATATCGTAATATGAAGGTTTTTTCTTTATAGGTTATATGGTAAAAAATCGAGCTTCGCTCGATTGCGAGATCCGCTTCGCGGCCTCGGAGAAGTGCCTTGTTTTTTCTGCAAAAAGATAGACGATTCAATTTATGTAAACTGAATCGCCTGTCTTT
>CAYUKT010000009.1:0-5031 GCA_964445285.1 uncultured Bacteroides sp.
GCTCCGTTCAAAACGTAGTGGTACTAGACTCGAAAGTACCTCGTCAAGTACCAACAGTTTTAATCCGAAGGATTTAAACATTTTCAAGGGTCTGCTTATAATTATGCTATTTGCACAATTATAATAGCATTGAGATGAGTTTCGCAAATGACTAGTAATAAGGATGAGAAGGAAAGGAGCAGATGTATGAATTACCAGGAGGTATTAGAGGCGGCAAGACCCAATATGGGGCAGGTGTGTAAGGCGTGTGCGGTGTGTAACGGCAGAGCCTGCGGCAACAGGATTCCCGGTCCGGGGGCCAAGGGTGTGGGCGATGTGGCTATACGTAATTATGAGGCATGGCAGAAAATCCGTGTCAATATGGATACGTTGACCAAGAAACAGGAGGTGGATACTTCCATACGATTGTTCGGGAAAACCTTCCGATATCCGTTTTTTGCCGGCCCGGTAGGAGCAGTCAATCTGCATTACGGGGATCGGTATAATGATATGACCTACAATGATGTGTTGGTGGCGGCCTGTGCGGATGCCGGTATTGCGGCCTTTACGGGGGATGGTACGAGTCCGGAAGTGGTGAGGGCGGCAGCAGCGGCAATCAAGGAAAGGGGCGGTGCAGGGATCCCTACCATCAAGCCCTGGAATTTTGAGACAATCCAGGAAAAACTGGCCCTGGTGAAAGAGGCCGGCGCTTATGCGGTGGCAATGGATATTGATGCGGCGGGCCTGCCCTTTTTAAAGAATATAGAGCCGCCGGCGGGGGCAAAATCCGTGGAGGAGATGAGTCAGATTATCCGGGAAGCGGGGCTTCCTTTTATCATGAAAGGAATCATGACAGTCAGGGGCGCGGTGAAGGCGAAGAAAGCTGGAGCGGCTGCAATTGTTGTATCCAATCACGGCGGCCGGGTCTTAGACCAGTGTCCGGCCACGGCGGAGGTGCTGGAAAGTATCGTGGATGCAGTGGGTTCTTCCATGAGAGTGCTGGTGGACGGTGGTATCCGCTCCGGTGTGGATGTGTTTAAGGCTTTGGCCATGGGTGCGGACGGCGTGCTGATTGCCAGACCCTTTGTAACGGCAGTTTATGGAGCCGGCGCAGAGGGCGTACAGGCGTATGTGGACAAGATTGCCGGGGAACTGCGGGATACCATGGAAATGTGCGGGGTTTATTCCATCGGGGAGATCAACAGGGATAAGATCTGGAAATAAATATTGAGTGTTATATAATTGGCATTTAGAAGGCTGGACACAGTCGGAGGATTTTGCCATATGAATATCACAGGGAGCAGACAGTGAAAAAAGCAGAACATATCGTGAAGGAAGTCGTGCCCGGCTCTATTGCCCAGGAGATGGAGATTGCGCCGGGGGATGTCTTACTTGCGATCAATGACAGGGAGATAGAGGACGTATTTGACTATCGCTATCTGATCAAGGATGAGTATATAGAAGTGCTTGTGCGCAAACCGGATGGCGAGGAATGGCTTTTGGAGATTGACAAAGAGTATGATGAGGATCTGGGGATCGAGTTTGAGAATGGCCTGATGAGTGATTACCGCTCTTGCAATAACAAGTGTATTTTTTGCTTCATCGACCAGATGCCGCCAGGAATGCGTGAGACACTGTATTTTAAGGATGATGACTCCAGACTTTCCTTTTTACAGGGTAATTATATTACCCTGACGAACATGAGTGACAAGGATGTGGAGCGGATCATTGAGATGCAGCTTGCGCCGATTAATATTTCCGTGCAGACGACCAACCCGGAACTGCGCTGTAAGATGCTCAACAACCGGTTTGCGGGAGAAAAGCTGCGGTTCCTGCAGAAACTCCATGAAGGACATGTGGAGATGAACGGGCAGATCGTGTGCTGTAAGGGCGTCAATGACGGGGAGGAACTTAAGCGCAGTGTTACGGATCTGATGGCATATCTGCCCTTTATGCGCAGTGTGTCAGTGGTGCCGGCGGGAATCAGCAGATTCCGGGAGGGGTTATACCCGATTGAACTGTTTACCAAAGATGAGGCGGGACAGATCATTGATATGATCGAGCATTATCAGCAGACTTGTTATGATACGTATGGCTTGCATTTTATCCATGCCAGTGATGAGTTCTATATTTTGGCAGAACGGGAATTCCCGGAAGAAGAACGCTATGACGGTTATATCCAGCTGGAGAACGGAGTGGGGATGATGCGGCTGCTGCTGGAAGAGTTTGCTGCGGCGTATAAGTCATCTATAAATAGCGAATGTTATTTAAAAAACAAGAATACATTGAAACGGAAGTTGACAGTGGCAACGGGACTGCTGGCCTGTCCGACATTGAAAGAATTGGCGAGACAGATGATGGCAGCCTGGCCGGGACTTGAGATTGGTGTCTGTGCCATCCGCAATGATTTTTTCGGGGAGACCATTACGGTTTCCGGCCTGGTCACAGGCCAGGACCTGATTGCCCAGATGAAAGAGAGACAGGCGGCAGTGGATGATTTGGGAGAGGTTCTTTTGATCCCTGTCAATATGCTGCGAAGCGGGGAACAGGTTTTTCTGGATGATGTGACAGTGTCAGAAGTGGAAGAGGCTCTGGGAATCCGTGTGGTGCCAGTGGAGTCTTGCGGGCAGGACTTTGTGGAGGCTGTTCTTGACCGGGATTACCGTATGGACAGGGATAACGGACAGGTGGTTTATGTACAGGGATATGACAGGGGAAAGGAGTGAAACCTAAACATTATGGAATATAAGGTAAAACGGCTGAACTTGGAAGAAATCGGCCATATCTATCAAACGTATATGGTGCCGGACTTTCCGCCGGGAGAATTGAAACCGCTCAGTCATATCGAAAGAAGTATAAAAGAAGGGTTTGGATTTACGCTGGGGTTCTATGAGGGAGCGGATCTGATCGGGTATGCCGTACTCATTATCTGTGAAGAGATGGGCTGTGCTTTGCTGGATTATTTTGCCATCTTGAAAGAGCGCAGAGGTCAGGGCCTGGGACATGAGGCGTTCGGGCTTTTAACAAAGTATTTTGAGGAAAATCTGCCAAAACTTCGTGGAATCTATATTGAGGCGGAGCAGATTGCCAAGGCAAAGAACGGGAAAGAGAAGGTCATTCGACAAAGACGGATTGCTTTCTATCAGTCCTGCAACTGTATCATGACGGAATTGGAATCAAAATTATTCGGTGTAGAGTATAGTATCCTGTATCGACAGCTGGGAGAACAAAAGACGCTGCCAACAAGGGAGGCTGTAGATGCTATTTATAGGACTATGTTTAAGAAGGAACATTATGAACAATTTGTAACACTTGTTATGAAATAGTGACTGATTGTTGTGATAGGAGCGAGAGCGGGCTGACGGAGAATTTTCTATCTGTTCAGGCGTCACTCTTGGCTAACGTGTGAAAAGTAACGTATGGCTGATATGGAGAAAGGCGGAGGGAAAATATACGTATGAAGGCGGTATTTAACAGTTTTATCATTGCGGTTTCCGTATATTCCAGGATTCCCATGCCGAAGATTGAGCGAAACCAGAAGAACATGAAATATGTCTTATGTTTTTTTCCGATCATTGGTGTGGTGATTGGCGGACTTATTTATGCCTGGGGCAGACTCTGCATGGCCTGCGGCTTTGGGCAGGTATGCTTTGCACTTGTGGGAACAGTGCTGCCCCTGATCGTGACAGGGGGGATTCACCTGGACGGGTTCATGGATACAGCCAATGCGCTTTATGCCTATGAGCAGAAGGAAAAGAAACTGGCAAGTCTGAAGGATTCGCATGTGAGCGCTTTTGCCGTGATCTCTCTGGTGGGATATTGTTTCTTATATGCGGCGGGGCTGACACAGATCTGGCGCACGGATCATCTGCTGCTTTTAGCTTACAGTTTTGTGATCTCCAGATGTTTGAGCGGCTTGTCCCTGGTGTGGTTTCAGGAGGCAAGGAAGGAGGGGCTTTCCTATCTGATCGCGGCATCGGCACACAGACAGGCGGTGCGGGTGGTGCTGGTACTGGTTCTGGGCGGCTGCTTTATAGGGTTGATCCTGGTGTCACCGGTGATCGGTGCTGTGATGGCGCTGGCTGCCATGTGGGTATGGACATATTATTTCTATATGTCAAGGAAGCAGTTTGGCGGTATCACGGGAAATCTGGCGGGGTATTTTTTAAGTCTCTGTGAGCTGTCCAGCGTGCTGATCATAGGTTTGATGGGAAGGGTGATGTGATTCTGGTATGAGCGATAAGAAATTGGTGTTGGGCGTCCTGGCCCATGTGGATGCTGGCAAGACGACATTGGCCGAGCAGATTCTTTATAGAAGCGGTATGATACGCAGGTTGGGACGCGTGGACCATAAGGACGCCTTTCTGGATACGGACAGGCAGGAGAGGGAACGGGGTATCACAATCTTTGCAAAACAAGCGTTATTTAACTGGAAGGGTATGGAAGTCACGCTGTTGGATACCCCTGGACATGTGGATTTTGCGGCAGAGATGGAGCGTACCCTGCAGGTACTGGACTATGCTGTACTGATCATAAGCGGTGCAGACGGTGTGCAGGGACATACGCTGACACTCTGGAAACTGCTGGAGCGCTATCAGGTTCCGGTGTTTCTTTTTATCAATAAAATGGACCAGCCGGGAACGGAGGAGGACGCACTGCTTGCAGAGCTTCAGAAAAGTCTGGATGAGCGGTGCGTATCTTTTGTGTACCGGAATGCAGAAGAGATGGCTTCGTTTTATGAGAATGTGGCAGTATGTGATGAAGGATTGCTGGGAAAGTATCTGGAACGGGAAGCATGTCAGCAGCCCATCCGTGCGGACGAGATAGCAGATCTGATTGCCGCGCGGAAGCTGTTTCCCTGCTTCTTCGGGTCCGCCCTCAAGGGAGAAGGGGTGGAGGGGCTTCTGGACGGCCTTTCCAGCTATACCCGTATGCCTTCTTATGGTGCGGATTTTGGGGCGAGGGTGTTTAAGATCACAAGAGATGCGCAGGGTGTCAGGCTTACCCATGTCAAGGTGACCGGCGGCAGCCTGAAGGTGAAGCAGATGATCA
>CAYUKT010000009.1:5131-7938 GCA_964445285.1 uncultured Bacteroides sp.
GAGGAGGAACCCCAGCTTCATATTGTCTGGAAAGAGCAGGTCGGCGAGATTCATGCACAGCTCATGGGGGAAGTGCAGATTGAGATTCTGCGGAGCCTGATCCGGGAACGGTTTGGGGTGGAGGTAGAGTTTGACGAGGGGAGTATTGTCTATAAGGAAACGATCGCTGATGTGGTGGAGGGCGTAGGCCATTTTGAACCGCTCAGGCATTATGCGGAGGTGCATCTGATCTTAGAACCGGGCGAGCGGGGCAGCGGACTGCAGTTTCACAGCCGGTGCAGTGAAGATAAACTGGATAAGAACTGGCAGAGGCTGATCTTGACGCATCTGGAAGAAAAGGAGCATCTGGGCGTGTTGACCGGTTCACCGATCACGGATATGCAAATCACCTTGGCGGCGGGGAAAGCCCATTTGAAACATACCGAGGGCGGGGATTTCAGACAGGCCACTTATCGGGCTGTCAGGCAGGGACTCTGTAAAGCCCGGAGCGTGCTGTTAGAGCCGGTCTATACCTTCCGGATTGAAGTGCCGGCGGCGCTGATCGGCCGGGTCATGACGGATATGCAGGCCAGGGCAGGCAGTTTTGGCACTCCGGAGACGGAAGGAGAATATGCGATTCTTACAGGCACGGTGCCGGTATCAGAGATGAGCGGTTATCAGGCGGCACTTCTGGCCTATTCCGGTGGAAAAGGGCGGATGACCACCGTATTAAAGGGTTATGAGCCCTGTCATAATGCGGCCAAAGTCATTGAAAAGATGGGCTACGAGGCGGAGCATGATATGGACAATCCCTGCGGTTCTGTGTTCTGCGCCCATGGTGCAGGTTTCGTGGTGGAGTGGAACCAGGTAGAATCGTATATGCATCTGGAATCTGCCCTGACTAAGGGCTGGAGACTGCGGGATGGGACGGTTTATGGTGATGGAGATGACCAAATTAGTCAATGCAATCGTGGGAATAGTAGAGAAATAGAAAACATAGAAGAAGAGACAGGAAGTTTTACTGCCAGATACGCCAGAAGAAGGGGTACCGATACATCCAGTACTGCCGAGGATTTTATCGGGCAGGAGGAGATTGAGGAGATTTTCAACCGTACCTATGGTTCTCGGGAAAGGAAGAAGCAGGGCTGGGCGAAGACAATCCGTTCTGCTAAGGAGCCCGATACGAAATACAGAGGGCAGGCGAAGCCCCAGGAAGAATATCTGCTGGTGGATGGTTATAATATCATCTTTGCCTGGGAAGAACTGCAGGAGCTGGCCAGGATCAGTCTGGACGGGGCCAGGGGCAGGCTGATGGATATATTAAGCAATTATCAGGCGTACCGTAAGATGCGGCTGATTCTTGTGTTTGACGCCTATAAAGTGAAAGGAAATCCCGGCAGTGTGGTGCGCTATCACAATATTGACGTGGTCTACACAAAGGAGGCAGAGACGGCTGATCAGTATATTGAGAAAGTAGCCCATGCCATGAACAGGAAGTACCGTGTGCGGGTGGCCACTTCGGATGGACTGGAGCAGCTGATCATCATGGGTGCCGGTGCGGTCAGGGTCTCAGCCAGGGAATTGAGGGAAGAAGTGATGAGGGCGGCGGAGGAACTGCAGCAGGAATATATGGAGAGCAAGACGGGAAAGACCGGGGAGAAGAACTATCTGCTGGAGGGGATACCTGAAGATGTGGCCGCGTTTCTGGAGCGGGTGAAGGAAGAACAGGCACGAAGGAGAAGTTAAGAATTTTATAAGAAATCCCATGGGATTTTGTAAGGAACTTCCTTTATGATATCAGCAGGCTTAAGGAAAAGTGAGGTTTTATCAATGAACGAATGTGTACTGGTGGTGGATGACGATAGGGAGATCGTGCGGGCCATAGCCCTTCTTCTGGAAAAAGAAGGATATCGTGTGCTTAAGGCGTATGACGGCATGGAGGCATTACGGATTCTGGGGGAACAGTCGGTGCAGCTGATCATTATGGATGTGATGATGCCAAAGTTGGACGGGCTTTCCGCCATGATGAAGATTCGGGAACGGAAGAATCTGCCCATTATCGTTTTGAGTGCTAAGACGGAGGATACGGACAAGATTCTTGGATTGTCCATGGGAGCGGACGATTATGTGTCCAAACCGTTTCATCCCCAGGAACTGGCGGCCCGGGTCAAAAGCCAGCTCCGTAGATATACGATGCTTGGCGGCATCCATGCACAGCGCGAGGAAGATGAGATTGTAAACGGCAGACTCTGCTACCGACTGCAGGAGCGCACACTCTATGCAGATGGGGAACCGGTGAAACTAACTGCTACAGAGACCAGGATTATGGAACTTCTCATGAAAAACAGGGGACGGATTTTTCCAGCGGAAGAGATTTATGAGAGAGTCTGGGAGGAGCCTTCCTTCGCACCAGAAAATACGGTGATGGTGCACATCCGCCATATCAGGGAAAAGATCGAACTGAATCCGAAAGAGCCAGAATATATAAAGGTGGTGTGGGGCATTGGGTACAAGATGGAAAAAAGGTAAGGCTGTATGCAGTTTTGTAGTGTTTTTTATTGGCATGACCATGTTACTCGTGAATCTGATTCCGGCGGCCACGCTGTATTTCGCGCTGGGTGACCAGGCTTTTCAAAATCAGGTGGATTATCAGGAGAACGAGGAGTTCAGGTGGCTGGTCAGTGAACGGCTGTCAGATCTGATCAGTGTGGCTGCCGGCGGCAAAGGCTGGACGAGCGGCGAAGCTGTGACATTTTCGAACGCCTATGGTTATTATGACAACGGCTTTGGCGAGTATACGGGATGGCTTGACCGGGCCTATAATGGGA
>CAYUKT010000009.1:8038-17010 GCA_964445285.1 uncultured Bacteroides sp.
GGCGGAAGAATATGCGGCGATCGCCTCTGAGTATGGGCTTGATGCAGAGGAACTGGAGGAGTATTACAGGGATTATTATGGTGACTCTTATGACGGTTTCTATGACGATTGGTACGCAGAGAATTACGATGAAGAGAAGATGCTGGATGATTACATGGCCGATATGGCACATAATAAAAACATCCGTTATGCAGTAATATATCAGGATAAACTGCTCTATTCCAATATCGATGGTTGTGAAGAAAAAATTGGGAAGGAGTGGGATGGATCTGATCTGGGCGCGGTGCTTCCGCTGGAGGAGTATAATTTTTCCCTTTGGTATAATCGGGAAGACGATGGTAAAGTAAGGATTGTGAAGGATGGCCGGGAAGTGGATGTGTACGGTGACGGCGTCTATGGGGATGACAGTCTCTGGTATGTGCCGGGTTATGCGAATTTTACGTTGGGAGAATCAGCCAAAGATGCCAGGGTGTTTATCGCCGTGGCGAAGAATCCGCAGCTTTATCTGGTGGGGGATTACGGCGGATATGGCGTGGACCAGTATGGCGGCAGACTCTATTATATGAAACTGGCAAGGACAGTCATGCACAGGGAGTTTCAGAAAATCTGTAGATATTTAATAGTATCTGTTATATTATTAATACTTTCCCTGCTCCTGCATAAGGGTAAACGGCTGGCGGACCAGAAAATCGCGGCTTTGTCAGGTAAAGTGTATCTGGAAGTGAAGGTCTTTTTATTTCTGCTGATCCTGCTTGTATTGGCAGGTAACAGTATGGGTGTGCTGTCGGAAGCCTGGTGGAAAATACGGAATGGATTTTCTTCTTATGATTGCTGGGGCGGGGACATTTCCTATGAAATTTCCCGGATGTCCCGGGCCGGCGCTTATCTGGCAGCTTTCTTCTGGCTTTTTTATCTGGCAGTTTTGGACCAGAAAGGCAACAGAAAGAAGCAGAAGAAACCGCTTTTTGATATGCTGAAGATGAAAGACTTCAAATACCCTCTGCAAAAGCGGCTGGTACGCAGACAGCGGATCAGAGTGGTGATCGAGATTGTCATATCGATGTTTGCCGGGACAGTCTGTACTGTACTGTGCCTGTTGTGTGGGACGGCTGCGGATTGTATGGAGGCCTATGATTATTATGGTTATGGCGGCGCATGGGGTGAGTGGTTTTGTGAATGGATGTATGGCAGCGGTGCGAATATCTTTGTTATGATCGTGGTGATAATGGGTATTGTATTCTTATGTGTGCTCCTGGGATTTACGATCCTTGATATCGTGACGCTCCGTAAAAACCGCCGGCTGGCGGAAGACATCGGCGCGCTTTCCGATCAGATCCAAACGGTGCGGGAAGGAAATCTGACCGAGAATCTGCAGCTGGCTGCGGATACGGATTTACAGGAAGCTGCAAAGAACCTGAACGAGATTCAGAAGGGTATGGAGACGGCGCTGCGGGAGCAGGTTAAGAGTGAACGTATGAAAGTGGATCTGGTGACCAATGTGTCCCATGATATCAAGACGCCGTTGACTTCCATTATCAGTTATGTGGAACTGCTCAGGCAGGAACAGGACCTGCCGGAACATGTGAAGGAATTTATCCAGATCCTGGGGGAAAAGTCCGAACGCTTGAGAAATATCGTGCAGGATGTGTTCGAGGTGAGCAAGGCCACTTCGGGGCAGCTGCCCATACAGATGGAAGTTCTGGATATGGGGAAACTATTGCGGCAGACATTGGCGGATATGAATGTGCAGATTGAACAGAGCAGCTTCATGATGAAGCTGGCGATTCCAGAGACACCTATGCCGGTGTTGGCTGACGGCCAGAGGCTTTACCGGGTGTTCCAGAACCTGTTGCAGAATGCTTTACAGTATTCCCTGGAGGGTTCCAGGATCTATCTGACGCTCACCGAGGAAAGGGAATGTATTGTTGCACGCATGAAAAACACATCCAGTGTGGAGCTGAAAAGTACCAAAGACTTTACCGAGCGCTTTGTGCGCGGTGATGAAAGCCGCACGGACGGCGGCAGCGGGCTGGGTCTGTCCATTGCCAAGAGCTTCACCCAGGCCTGCGGCGGCGAACTGACCGTGGAGACAGATGCCGATCTGTTTACGGTGACGGTGTCCTTTCAGAAAGCGAAGAGCCTTCCTATAGTGGAAATGGCGGATTCCCTGGCAGCAGAGGTTTTCTCGGCAGAGGTGGAAAGCAGCGATGAAAAATAGAAGTAACACCTGTTATTTCTGCTCAGCCGGTTTTCTTGCAAACATCAGTCCAAAGGTGCCCACGCCGCAGTTGCTGGACACGGTGGCGGAGGCTTTCTGCACGATGATTTTGTCAAATTTCAAGTATTTCTCCACCTCGGCCAGAATTTCGTCAATCTGGCGCACACTGCATCCTGCGTAGGTGAGGATGAGCAGGCGGGAGTCAATCTGTCTGCTGTGTTTTAAAAGTTTACGGACATACTGACTGTTCACCCGATGCATATTGCCGGCCTCGATTTTCCAGAGTTTCAGCCTGTTTTTGGACATGGCGAGAACCGGATGGAGGTTTAGGCCGGTGCAGAGTTTGTGGATGACACTGTTCACTTTGCCATTGCTGTAGAGAGTTTCTGTGCTGGGCACCAGGAAGTTGGAGAACACACGCGTCCTGTATTCATCCAGGGCATCGCAGATTTCCCGGACGCTCTTTCCTTCCTCTGCCAGCATGGCGGCATAGAGTACCATCAGGCCATGTCCGCTGCTGATATGGGCGGAGTCTATCACGGTCACATTGTCAAAGCTCCGGCTGGCCTGGGTGGCATTGGGGTAGGCACCGCTCAGGCTGACGGTGGCAGTGATGTGGATTACGTGTTCCGCCTCAGCCAGGGATTCGGCGAAGAAATATTCGTATTCCGCAGGTTCTGCCGTGGAAGAATGAGCATAGTTACCTTCTGTCTGCAGATAGGGCAGCAGACTGTCGGAAGAGATTTCAAAGAGGTCGCAGAAGCGGCCTTCTTTTGTGTGGACGTAGCAGTACATGAGACGGATCTGATAGCGTTCCAACAGGTCTTTAGGCAGATCACAGATGCAGTCCGCCGTGATGGCAATCTTTCGTTTCCTGGCAGAAAAAACCTGATTAACGGTGTTAGTATCCTCAGAGTCCGAGTCGGTATCTTCTGCCATATATTCGATTAATTCCGGCGGCAGGTATTTTAAGAGGCTGGCCTCTAACAGGGCGGCATTGATGGGTTTGGCAAGATAGCCATCGAAGCCCATATTGCGGTAAATCTGTTCTGCGCCGGTCATGACATTGGCGGTCAGGGCGATTACAGGTGTTTTCTGGCAGAATCCCCTTGTCTGGCTGCGGAGGGCATGCAGGGCAGCTTCCCCATCCATCTCCGGCATCATGTGATCCATCAGGATGACATGATATGCGTTCTCGGCAGTCTTTTTCAGACATTCCCGGCCGCTTTCCACAGTGTCTACTTTTACTTTGGTATCCCGGAGCAGTTTCGTCACCACCATCAGATTCATGGTGTTGTCGTCCACCACCAGGATCCTGGCATCCGGTGCGGTAAAACTCTGTTGATAGCGGGCCCGGTGCCGTAACTGCTTTTGGGCGGCAAAATTGATGACGCCGATGGGGCGTACATTGACGATACGCTGCCGGATTTCTATGGTAAAAACAGATCCCTTATGATATACGCTGTCCACGGTAATCTTACCGCCCATCATCTCGATCAGCTGTTTAGAGATGTTGAGTCCCAGACCGGTACCTTCTATGCTGCGGGTATCGGATTCGTCCACACGCTTGAAAGAGCGGAAGAGATTATCCAGGTTCTCCTTGCGGATGCCCATACCGGTATCCTCCACACTGATACGCAAAAGAATCTGGTCGGCGGCGATACGCTCTCCCTTTGCGCGCAGGGTGACAGAACCACTGTCTGTGTATTTGACCGCATTGGTCAACATATTGGTAATGATCTGCTTGATCCGAACTTCATCGCCGTAAAGCATGGAAGGAATTTCCGGATCGATGTCCACTTTAAATTCCAAATCTTTTTGATGCGCCCGGATCCAGATGAGGTTGACCAGATCGCTGAACATGGAGCTGATCTCATACTGGTTGGGTATAATCTCCATCTTACCGGATTCCAGCTTGGACAAGTCCAGGATATCGTTTATAATAGTAAGGAGCATTTTGCTGGCATTTTGTATGTTGATGGCGTTTTCCGCGATTTCATCGGAGATGTCCTCCCTGAGTATCATTTCGTTGAGACCGATGATCGTGTTGATGGGAGTGCGGATCTCATGACTCATATTGGTAAAGAAAGCATCTTTGGAGCGGGCAATCTGCTCCACTTCCGCTTTCTGTTCCTCCGCCAGCTTTTTTTCCTGATCGTAAGTCTTTGATAGGATTTTTAAAAGGATACCAATGAAACAGCTGATAAAAAGCAGCGTTACATAGGAGTCCGTGAAGGAGTAGAAACGTTCCACAGGCGGTGTGATATCCGGATAAAAGTAGGCTGCTATGTATGTTATGAGAAAAGAGACGGCGGATAAGAGCATGGCGAGCCAGAAGGATTTTCCCTCAAAGAGCAGGAAAATATAGATAAGCCCCAGCACGAACCATATGGGAGTACCGCTGTCTATCCCGCCGCTTAATATAAAAAGAAACGGGAAGAGGACCACATTCGTACCAACGATCAGCAGCCAGGATGCCAGTCTGGCATTATGGCGATCTACCACGATCCAGATGGAGAGGGCGGAAAGAATACACATCGGGATCAGCGCCAGAAGTATCCTGAAATCAGCGCCCAGTGCGACACGTCCCGTACCGATTACAGAAGCGGCAAATACCAGGGACAAAACCATACGCAGAAGCCGCTCATGGAATTCCAGCTGTGGGGAAAACAACTTTTTCATAAATCGATGGATTCGTTTCAACATGAATGTTACCCGCCTTTCTGTTAATGGGCATCTGTCTGGGATTCTTTCCAGGCAGCCAACGATTCGGAAGCGCTTAAGAAGTCAAAGTCGGCGGTCATCAGCCGAATTTTTGCGGCAAGCCCGGCGAGTGGAGTCCCGCGGTATTGAAAGGATGCAAGCCGGTCTAAAAGTTCTTCTAAACCCTCATTTTCAAAAGCTGACAGTTTATCCTCCAACTGACTGACCAGATCGGCCAGCGATTGTTCGTCCACCTCTGTTGCTGTGGAAAGAGGGGCAGTGTTGTCAATGCCGTCAATGCCGTCATTGCCGGTGACGGAAGCCTGTTCTTGTTGTGACGGACCATTCGGATAGAGGAAAGCGCTTTCTTGCAGGGCATGCAGAAGGCGGCCATAGTTTTCCATCAGTTCTTCATGGTGCGTTAAGATATAGTCGATCCGGTTTTCTTTGCCGGCCATTTCAAGTTGTCTCGCCAGTTCCGAAAGGGTTTCGGCGCCGATACCCTTGGCATTTCCTTTTAAGGCGTGCACCGTGATCACATAATTTTTCCAATCCTGTTCTTGAAACAAATGGGCAAGCTGTTCCTGGCGCTTTTGGCCTTCTGCGTGAAAAATCCCCAGGATTTCACGGAATCCTTCCTTGTCGCCGCAATAAGAATAGCCCTGTTCGATATTGATCCCGAATCTGGTCAAAAGGGCAAGTGCCCTGGAGTCGGACTCTCCCTGTGTATCGCCTGCAGTTTCAGACGGTTCAGGAGAGGCAGGAGAAACCACAGAGGCAGAAGCGGACGAGGCAGCAGTTTCTTCTTCGACAATCATTTGTTTCTGTATCGGAATATAGCGGCGCAGCAGGCGCTCCAAGACACTAAGTTCAATCGGTTTGGCGATAAAATCATTAAATCCTTCAGAGAGGAACATTTCCCTGGCACCGCCTATGGCGTTGGCCGTAAAGGCAATGATGGGGAGGGACTGATAATAGGCGCCGGGTTTTTGGCGGATTTTATGCAGTGTCTCCACGCCGTCCATCTCCGGCATCATATGGTCAAGGAAGACACAGTCAAATTCCGGCTTTTCCAGTTTGTTCAGGGCTTCCTGGCCGCCGCCGGCCATAGTGACCTTGATCTGATAAGGCAGAAGAAGCCTTGCCATGACTTTAAGATTCATGGCATTGTCGTCTACTACCAGGATTTTCGCGGTGGGAGCAACGAATTTATTGTGCAGTATGATATGCTGTTCTTCGTTTTGGATCAGTTTTTGTCCGTTGAAGACTGCCGCGATGGACAGTACGGTAAAGGGCTTATAGATGCGGAGCATATTGCCCTGTACGGAGACTTCCTGACCATAATTTAGGAAAAGCACCACGGTACAGTCTTCGGCCAGCTTTTCAAAGAAACTGCGGTCCTCTTTGTATTCTTCCCAGCCGATGAAAATATGGGAGTAAGATTCGTTTTCCATCCGGCGTTTTAATTCCGGCAGGTTCCTACAGACCCTGAAGGGGATGCCGAACTGGCTGGCAATATGGCTGATACAGCTTTCATAACCCTCACGGATAACGGAATAGTTGTATTTATCCAGATTGATATAGCAGGCAGCAAAAATGTTTTTCTTGTTTTTGATGGACACGATGGGCATTTCGTCCAGTACTTTTTGCGGCACGGTAAAAAGGAATTCGCTTCCGGTTCCGGGGATGCTGTCCACGGTGATGAAGCCGCCCATACTGCGTACGAGCGCCTGGGTGATAGCCAGTCCCAGGCCGACACCGCCTTCCTCGCGATTTCGTTTGGAGTCCACCTGACTGAAGCTGGTAAATATTTTTTCCATGTCGGTGCGTTTGATGCCGATGCCGGAATCCTTAACGCTGACCATCAGATTGATGCCGTATTCTTCCTTACGGCTTTTGATACGCAGGATGATGCCGCCTTCTTTGGTGAATTTGACAGCGTTTCCGATCAGGTTCAGGATAATGCGGCGCAGTTTCTGCTCATCTCCCAGCAGATTGCTGGGCAGGCTGGCATCGCAGTCCACGATCAGTTCCAGATGCCGGCCATTGTCCATGGTCATTGCGGTATTGATGATATCGGTGATCGTGGAGGTGATGTTATAACTTTCTTCTGCCAGTTCCAGCTTACCGCTTTCCAGCTCTGAGAAATCCAGGATATTGCTGACGGTGGAGAGAAGGTTGCGTCCCGCGGTTTGAATGTCTATTACATCGCGCCGGACGGAGGCGGAAAGGTCTTCTTGTAAGATTGCCTCGCTCAAACCGCAGACTGCATTGATCGGGGTGCGGATCTCATGGGAGACATTGACCAGAAAGTCGTCTTTGCTGCGCTCTGCAATCTCCAGTTCCTGAATGTTCTCCATCAGCTGTTCACTGGTTTCCTGACGATCCCTGATAATGATCCACATGACTGCGGATACGGTATAGAGGGAGAAGAATTGGATACAGAAGCGGAGGATATCATGGATGCTGGCAAAGCTGATAGTCTTGGCGATCAGGCCGTGATAGAGAAAGATAAAAACCGGGATGACCAGACCCAGATAAACGATCTGTCTGATACAGAAAATACTGAGCAGGACGATAACACCCGCCATGGTGATGAGCATGGAAGGAAAACTGTCCGTATTGAGGGCAAAGAGGATAAAATTGATCCAGACCATGACGGCTATGAACCGGGCCCGGCGCCCGTGATCCCAGGATTCCTGGAAATAGACGAACCATCCTGCTGCCATGGGAAGGAAGATAAATTCTTTGACATAGATACTCCATCCGTAGAGCTGGCTGGTAAAAAACATGGCTACGGTGTACAGGGTCAGTACAGCGAGTACGGTACGTTCCAGTTTTTTGTGTGATGGGGATGTTTTTAACTGATGATTATCCACAACCGATTACCATCCTTCCTTCTCTGAGTGGAAAATTTCTGATCGGGTCAGGTACCGTCCGCTTCCTCCGGGCAGATATGCAGCAGTTCTTTCAGTTTCGGCAAAAGCTCCATGAACACATCGAGGATGACAGGATCAAACTGTGTGCCCCTGCCCTCGGACATGATTTGCATGATACGTTCAATGGGACGGACCGGCGGCTTATAGCAGCGTTCCTCATAAAGGGCATCGAACACATCGGCAATGGCCATGATCCTTGCGGAAAGCGGAATGTTCTCAGCGGTCAGTCCGGTCGGATATCCGGTGCCGTCATATCGTTCATGGTGATACATGGCGATATCTTCCACCATATGCACATAATGCTCGTCTTCGATATCACCGATGATGGTCTTGATGATCTGGCGGCTGTGGGTGGTATGTAATTTCATGGTCTCATATTCCTCCGGGGTCAGTCTGCCGGGTTTTTGCAGAATGGCATCAGAGATCTTAATCTTGCCCACATCGTGGAGCGGCGCGGCCTTACAGAGGTTCTGGATATAATCCGGCGTCAATTCTTCTTGGAACAGGCCTTTTGTGTACAGTTCATCGGCAATCATTTTCACATAGGTCTGTGTATTTTTTACGTGTTTGCCGGTGCTGCCATCACGGCTCTCGATCAGATTGGCCATGCCGATAATGACAGATTCCTGAATCATTCCCAGGCGCCTGGCGTTTTCCGTGATCTTTTCGGCCTGGGCATTCACCATATTTTCCAGATTGTGCCGATACTGGTCAAGTTCGATGGTCTTGCTGACACGGCTTAAAAGGATATCCGGCACAAAAGGCTTACCCACAAAATCCAGAGCTCCCATCTGAAAACATTTGATCTCTGTCTCGGCAAGGTTGTCTGCCGTCAGAAAGATGACGGGAATCGATTCGGTGGCAATATTTGCGCGCAGCTTCTCCATGACTTCAAAGCCATCCATTCCCGGCATGTTGATATCCAGCAAAATCAGATCAGGACGATGTTTTTCCAGATATTTTAAAGCGGTCGCGCCGGAGATGGCGGCGGCAATACGATATTGAGTGCCAAGAATTTTCTGGGCCAGCGCCAGATTGGTCTTATCATCATCCACTACCAAAATAACATTCTTCATAAAGCACCTCGCCTAATACCAGTAAAGTGGTGTCTG
>CAYUKT010000010.1:0-3362 GCA_964445285.1 uncultured Bacteroides sp.
AGCCTTCTTGCAATCCATCATGCCTGCACCGGTCATCTCTCTTAACTCTTTTACCATTGCTGCTGTGATAGCCATCTATATTCCCTCCTGATTCTTTCTTTGTATTATTCGTCAGCCTCTTCCATCTTTTCGGCTTCGGCTTCTTCCACATACTCCTCTGCACCCTGATTAGCCTCGATGACAGCGTCTGCCATCTTGGACACGATCAGCTTCACGGCACGGATCGCATCATCATTACCGGGAATGATGTAATCCAGTTCCTCGGGATCACAGTTAGTATCGCCGATACCGATCAGGGTAATACCCAGTGTATGCGCTTCCTGTACGCAGATTCTCTCCTTCTTCGGGTCTACTACAAAGATACAGTCAGGAGTTCTGGTCATGTTCTTGATACCACCCAGATTCTTCTCCAGTTTCTCCCACTCTTTCTTGATCTTGATAACTTCTTTCTTGGGAAGCACTTCAAAAGTACCGTCCTCAGACATTGTCTCGATTGCTTTTAATCTCTCGATTCTGGACTGGATTGTCTTAAAGTTGGTAAGCATACCGCCCAGCCATCTCTCATTGACATAGTACATACCGCAGCGCTCAGCCTCTGTCTTCACAGCATCCTGTGCCTGCTTCTTAGTACCTACGAAAAGGATCGTACCGCCCTGGGATGCTACATCAAACACTGCCTTGTAGGCCTCGTCCACTTTGCCCACAGACTTCTGTAAGTCGATGATGTGGATACCATTTCTCTCGGTGAAGATGTAGGGAGCCATCTTAGGGTTCCATCTTCTGGTCTGATGTCCGAAATGAACACCTGCCTCCAACAACTGTTTCATTGAAATAACGCTCATGATTCTACCTCCATTTGGTTGTCTGCCATATATCTTGCGCCGCTTGGCCACCCAGGCGTTATGGGCACCGGCAAGGGCTGGATATATGTGATTAATAGGATATCGGCGCATTGCACCATATGCAACGCACGCTTAAATACTATATCATAAAAAGAACCCCCTTGCAAGGGGGTTCCGCTCAATTCCATAACATTATGTATCAGTTCTGGAACATATCCACGATCTGGCGCAGTTTCACCACATTCTCCGCATTGGTCTCCATCAACTCCACATTACCTTCTACCAGACGTGATACATCCTGTGTCTTCTGCGCAATACTGGTAATATTGTGCGCCGCCTCCCCGACTGTTGTCGTGATGCCATTGATAGAATCCGCGATCTCCACGATCGCTGCCAACAAGGTATCCACTTCCTGGCCTATTGCTTTCATATTATCTTCAAATCCGGAGGCATCCTCGGTATATTTCTCCGCCACACCCATAAAGCCGCTGTAATCTTTGAGTACGGTCTCCTCCAGGAATGAAAGTGTCTCCTGCATACAGGATTCCATATTCTTTACCGCCTGATTGACTTCTGTGGTAATGCCATTGATATTGCCCACCGTGGAAGATGTCTGTGCCGCAAGTCCGCCAATCTCATCCGCCACCACAGCAAACCCTTTTCCTGCTTCACCGGCCCGGGCCGCCTCAATGGATGCATTTAAGGCAAGCAGATTGGTCTGTCCGGAAATATCCAGAATCGACTGGGTGAGCTGATTGATCTTATCCACCGCTTTGGCCTGTTCCATGGCCGCCGCCGTCTTCTCCTGCACCGACCGATACATCTGGGTAGTCTTATCCTGTGCCGCACCTGTGGTATTCTTCAGATCATCTGCACGCCGCTTACTCTCTACGGAAGCCTGTTCTCCTTCTTTGGAATTATCCCGAATCGTCTGTGCTCGTTCTTTTACCTGCGCCACTGTATTATTTACAGTCTCCATGGCCGCTGCCGTTTCTTCCATAGCCGCCGCAAGACCCTGTGTCGTTTCAGAATTTTCGCCGCTCATGATCTGTACCTGATCTGTAATGTTCGTAAGCTGTTTAAGCGTATCGTCCAGATCGGAATGGGCTCTTTGGATATCCACCACCATGGAGCGCAGACTCGCCCGCATTTCCCGCAGAGAATTGGCCATGTTGCCGCTTTCATCCCTCCGCTTACAGAGTCTTTCACTGTTCTCATTTTTCTGAAAATTAAACTGGGCCGTTTTCTCCACTATCTCGTTAATCTGGGTGATCGGTCTTGTGATCACACTTCCTATCACTGCCCCGATGACCACAGAAATACCCATCGCAATAAACGCGCCACACAGAATCAACAGTACAATGTGTGCCGCCGCACTCTTCAGTTCATCTTCCGGCGCCGTCAGCACATAACGCATGTTATTACGGAGCGTCATATAACATAATTCCCTGTCCTCCCCCTGGAACCGGTAACTGAGCGCCGTCCTCTCCTTAGCAGGATCGGTCAACGCCTGCTTTAAGCTCTCTGCCCCCTGCAGGGTTCCGATATCCGTCCCTGCTTCCAGATTTTTATGATAGACAATATTGCCATCTCCATTTGCCAAGAAAGCATAGCCCGTCTCAAACAGGCTGGCACTATCTATCGCATCGGTAAACTTGCTAAAATCTATATCCATGCCAATGATACCGATGGACTCGCCGTCAATAACGATCGGTATAACATAAGACACCATATAGACATTGATATTGGAATTTAAATAGGGATCCATCCAAAGCGGCGCTCCGTGCTGCACCGGTATGTAATACCAGCCCACATGTTCCAGATCGCTGGGATCATACATGGTAAAATCCGTAGGCGTTATGCTGGTAAATTTTTCTCCATCGCTGTTCCTGGTAAGGAAGACCCCGCTGTCCGGCTCCGTAAACTCCGGATTATAACGGATATAAGCCGTCAAAGCGCCCTCCGTATTACCGCCGATCTCGTATAACATCTGTTCCATGATCACGGTGAAGGCATCCACATATGCCTTATCGCTTTTAAAGGCCGCCACATCCGTAAGCTGCTGCAATACTACGCTGTATGCCGTGTTGACAGACTGCTCCACCCGCTCTAGCTGAGCCTCCATCTTCGTTCCCTGATTTTCACAGACATACCGCATCTCTTCTTTGGAATCCTCGTATTCACTTTTACCGGAATTGATGATACTGATTCCGCCACAGATCCCTGCTGATAAAAGAGAACATATCACTACTGTCAAAATAATCCTGGCCCTGATGCTCTTCATAATGCCGCTCCTTTATGCTGTTATTCTTGTCCCGTTATGATCCTGGCAATCTGCTCGTCACTGGCATCCGCCGGTATCCGAAAAGTTCCGGTTCTGAGTCTCTTATCATACCCCTTCTCGCACAGGTAAGTATCAAATGTCTCCGCCGACATGACCACGCCGGCTTCTTTCAGCTTACGCGCCACCGTATAGGAGCCATCTCCGCTGACGACAGTGATCGTCTCTATCTTCACGGA
>CAYUKT010000010.1:3462-8005 GCA_964445285.1 uncultured Bacteroides sp.
CCGGATCCACATCTTCTATATTCTGTTCTCCCTGTGTCTGCTCCTCATCGGCACCCACATCCGCCAGATAGGTATCCTCCACCATGCCCAGTTCTTTGGCCCTTTGGATGATCTCATCATCTGTCATTTTTCTGGGACCGGAAAGTGCAATTCCCATAATGACCGCCGTCACCACAATGCCGAGACCGAGGCCCCGCAAATAATATTTCCGCTCCATATCGCACCTGCTCATCTGTCGTCCCTACACGCCTTCAAATAAATCTATGACCAGTTTCACCTCACCGAGTCCCAGCCCCAGTTCTTTGGCAATCGCCATATTCGATTTACCTGCTTTATGCAGTTCTAAAATCCGTTCATTACTGTTACGCCCGTTATCCTTGCCCTTGGCAAATTGAATCTCCACATTGCGGGCATCCTCCGCAGTTTCCCTGCGAAATCCTCTTTTGGCCTTTGTCCTGCGTTTCAGGCCCTCTGGTTCCTCCTGTCTGGCCCCGAATATGCCCATGCTGGCAAAAGCCTCGCTGGTAGTCATTTCCTGCTGCGGTGCCACATAATCACCGTCAGGCTCATGAAGTATCTCTACCCGCTTCGGCCTGATGGGCTGAAAATCCATATCTTCCGTTTGTTCTTCCGTAGCAAAACCGGACGCTGTCTCCTCTTCCGACATCTGCACCGGAATCTCTCCCACCGTCCCGTCTTCATCTTCCGCCAATGTCTGCACTTCCTGAAGCACATCCTGCTGGTATTCCCTTGCGCTGTGAAGCGACAAGAGATCCGTTCTGGTATCCTGTACGGCGCCCATCACAGATTCCACCGCTTCCTGTACAGCCTCTTTCGCCTGTTTGGCCGTATTTTCCGCTTCCTGCACCTTCAAGATTGCTGCTTCGGCAGCGTCCTCCGCATCCTGTACCTTCTGTGCCGTCTCCTTAGCCGTAACCTCCGCATCCTTCACAGTCTGCTTGATCTCCTCAGAGGCCTGTGTAGCCTCATTGATCGTCATCATCAGATTATCATGTTTATCATTCAGCATATCATAGAGAAACACAACTTCCTTATGATTTTTATTGATCTCCTCAAGCACAGTATCGGAATATTCGTTCACCGCCATGATCTTCTCATTGGTCACACGCTCCATGGCGCGCTCTGTCTTTTCTATGGAATAGTTGATCGTCTCATCGACAATGTCTGAGATCTTCTCCCTGACATCCTTCACCTCAGCTTCCACCATTCTCCTGACTTCGGCCTCACTGATCAACTGCACTTCCTGACTGGTATCTTTCTTTCTGGCCGGCAGGAAATATCCTAATAGGAATACGCCTGCGCCAATGACGATCATAACGACCTCTATTACGCTCATGTTCTTTTCATTCCCTTCCGTAATCCGACACTATCTGGAGACATCGAAGGTACTCACTCCCTTCAGAAGTACCTTTCCATCCGCATCTTTCCTTGCGCCCTTTCTGCTCTTGCCGCCATCCCCATGATACTCGTTGCTTCCCTTATCTTTGGCATCAAATTTGCGCTCATGGTACTCCGGTTTCTCTCCCTGGTTGACACGCTTGACCTGCTTCTCCACCTGTTTCGTCATCTGCTGACCAAAGTTCGCCTGTTCCACCATACCCTTCGTATCATCATTGTGCTTGATCGTTGTATAATCCTGGGCTCTTGTGATCTGCCCCTGCAATTCCACAAATCCTATTGCCATCCTCTGTCACCCCTTCTTCTTTTACCTTGCCCTCCTAGAACGGCTTCATCTTGACGTCTCCTCTTTCCCTGACAAAACGACAGTAATGAGAGGGCTTCTGCACGATCATGGACACCTCGCCAATACAGATCCTGGTACCCGGATAGACCATGCCCTTGACCCGTACTACAGTGTCCGCCGGGTTCCCTACCTGCTCCTGCAGCTCATGTAATTCCTTGTTCGCCTTTTCAAGCGCTATGGTCTTCTGCTCATTGGCCAGCACCAGCGACTGCACGTATTTGATCTGTTCATCGCTCAGCCTTACCCCTTGGGCAAGTTTCTGTTTCGTGGACAAAAGAATCGGCTGTACCATCTGCAGTGTTTTCATATCCTCATTGATCTGCTGCTCCAGCTCTTTGATCCGCGCTTTGATCGAGGGATCCGCGCCGACTTCCACAATCGTATCGGCACCCATCTCGGATCCCAATGTCTTCACATTAATACTCCCCGTGGCACAAACCCTGCCGCCGGTAATAAACCCGCGCTTGCCATCCACATTCACTTCTCCACCCGCAGAAATCCTGCTGTGCAGGATTGACTCGGAACTCACATAGCCCTTCGCCTCTACGGTAACATTTTCCAGGAACTTGGCAACAATATTCCCTCCGGCTTTCAGCATACCCTTTCCCATACCGTTCATGCCTCTGGCAATGATGATATTACCGTCAGCCTCCAGGACCGCGCCTTCCACCACACCTTTTACCATGATATTTCCCTTTGCCTTTACCTGGAAATTCGTGGATACATTGCCGTTGATCTGTACATTCCCTTCATAATCGATATTACCGGTGGAATTGTCCACATTCTCTACCGACAGTTCATCCGAGACAAAAACTGCGTCATCCACCAGCTCCACATGACCGTCCACCATGGAGAACAGGGTCAGGCCATCCTCTGATTTTTCAATATTATGACCATAGTTAAAAGTGACATTCTTCACTTCGGCAGGCATGATCCTGTCACCCATAATGGTACTGCCGGGTTCTCCCGGCTGTGCCGGATGAAGGACTGCCAGCACATCGCCTTTGTTACAATGGTTTATTATATTCAAATGAAAGAAATCTACGCTGCCGTCCTCATTTAAAGTCGGTTTCGCCTTCTTATCCGTATTAAATTTATATTCGATATATGCGTCTTTACCCTGGACAGGGGCTTTGCCCTCCACTACCAAGATATCCTCACAGTACTGTCTCTTCTGGAAAAATTTAATGACTTCTTCTTTCTTAAGACCGCACTTTATGCCGCGCAGACTAAGATCATGCACGAACTCATGGGGTGTCATATTCTCACCGCCCACAGAAGCCGCGTAGAACTTCGCATAAGCCTGCATTTTATCAGGCGTGATCGTCAGCTTATAACATTCTCTCTCCGGATGCCTGGTCTGTGTACCGAGAAGGATCTCCGTCTCCTCCTTTTCCGCTATTTCCAGCGCTTTCCTGATTGCCGGCAGGTCACAGGCATAATCCTTCATAGTAAGATATTCGGCCACATCGTTGATGTCAACCGGTTTACCGCCCTCTGTCGGCGGAAAAATCCTGAGCGCTGACATTTTTTCTCCATTTACCAGTCTGAAATAACCGTTCATACACACCCCTATTTTCTTCCATCCGCATCCGTAAGTATCCCGATATATTTACCAAGCCGGCCCCGCATCTTCTGCAACGCCCTGGTGTGCAGCTGGGATATCCTGGATTCAGAAACTTCCAGGATATTACTGATCTCCTTTAATGTCAGTTCCTCGTAATAATATAATACAATGACTTTACGTTCTTTCTCTGTCAAAAGTTCAAGGGCTTCCGCCAGGATTTTCTTCAATTCATCCTTTTCAATAATCTCTTCCGGCGAATCAAACTGAGAACTCTTGGAATGACTTGCCTCATTGGACAACTCGCTTCCCTGCTCCAGAAATTCATTGAGGGACACCACATTGGTGATCTTCATCTGCGACTGCCAGTCCAGATATTCATCATCCGTGATCCCCAGACTGACCGCAATCTCCTCATCGGTGGCGCTCCTGCCATATTTGGCCTCGATCTCCTTGATCGCCGCATCTATCTTCTTTTGTTTCTGTCTGATCGTACGCGGGATCCAGTCCATCTTCCGGATCTGATCCAGAATGGCTCCCCGGATCCGCAGACTTGCGTAGGTCTCAAACTTAACATCCTTGAGACAATCAAACTTATCGATGGCGTCAATCAACCCGAAAATCCCGTAACTGACCAGATCCTCATACTCCACATTATATCCCAGGTACATGCTGAGACGCCCGGCGACCACCTTTACGAGCGGGGCATATTCCAATATAATATTTTCCCTTATCTCGGGAGACTTCGTCTTCGCATAGTCTTCCCAGAGTTTCTTTCTGCCTGCCTCGTCCATCTAAGCTCCTACTCATTCTTTTTATTTGCTGTTGCTACCCTCGGTGCATCCTGTTCCGAAGGATCTTTCTCTATCACTTCGCCCTCTTCCATGTGAGCTTCCTCAATCTGTTTCTCAAACCGGTCTAACATGGTCTGTAAAACACACCCTGCAAAATAGAACCCGACCAGCACACATAGAAGAATGATCAGCATGTTCTTCAAATCATAATGCAGAATGCGCATTGTAATACTGGTGATCGCCCCGGCAAGAAGCATCACAAAAGGAGGGATCAGTCTGCGTTTCTTCGCCCTTGCCTGTCTCTCTTCTTCCTCCCTCTTTTCTCTTGCCTCTCTCTGCGCCGCAGTTTCCGGTTCCTGCTGTTCCACTTCTTCCTCCGGCACATCGTCAGGCTGCTGCCTGACTTCTTCCCTGGTGTCC
>CAYUKT010000010.1:8015-15837 GCA_964445285.1 uncultured Bacteroides sp.
CTCTTCCCAATCCACCCTATCAATCCTTCCACCGTATACGTTTCATCCGGTCAGATTTTATACTCTGCCTTACCTACCGCACGAATCACAAAGTCTCCCGTCTCCGGATAAAAAATAACGGTCCTTCCAAAATTCTTCCCTGTGTCTTCCGCCAGGATCGGAATCCGAAGCTGCGCCAGTTTCTTCTTGGTCGCTTCCACATTCCGCTCCCCCACGCGGACCATCTCGCTTTTGCTTGAAAACCCGAACATCTGCGCACCGCCCGCAATCTTGGCCACCAAACGGCCTCTGTCGGCGCCTTTTCTGACTACCTGCCTGACCAATTCCTCTATCCCCGTATCGGCGAACTTGGGAATATTGGAATTATTACGGATTGTCGTACTGTCCGGCAACATGATATGTGCCAGGCCGCCAATCTTCGTGACCGGATCGCGAATCGCAATCCCGACACAGGATCCCAGCCCCAGCGTGATAATACTGTCAGGACTGACACACACGTTAAGATCGGCCATTCCGACCTTTATCTCTCTCCCCATATTATCGCTTTCTCCTGTTTACACATATTACTCGATATTTCAAAATCAAACCCCAATTCCCAAGGCAGCCAATATTCTGCCATAGGACTCTAAGTCCGGAATCAAAATAAAATACCCATCCAGTACCATTTCATCAAAGAACTGTGTCTGTATCAATAATATTCTGTCTCCCAATGCGCCGAACTCAATCGCCGGCACACTTAAGATTGCTCCCGCCATATCCACACACAGGTCCGGGACTGACGGAAAGATTGACAGATTCGTGATACTGGACAGGGAGTTGAGATAGGCGCCCGTAATGATATTACCCACCTCTTTCAATGCGGAAAACTCCATCTCCGTAAAGTCCTCGCCTTCCGATTCCATCCCCATCAATTTTCCTACCAGATGTTTCGCTGCAAGTTTTTCCAGAAGGAACATGATACTGCCTGTGATATCGCCCTCGATTCCGAGATAGATACCGGCCATTACCAGTTCTTCGCCGCCCATGGTCTCGCCCAGCTCCTTAAATTCCAGGAGCCTGACCTGCGGAACGGCCATATCCACTTTACATTGCATCATCTGCGCCAGCGCGGTAGTCGCATTGCCGGCGCCGATATTACCCAATTCTTTCAAAACATCAAAATACTCATTTGACATTTCTTCTAAGGAAATTTCTCCCACTACAGCTCCTCCTATATGCCTTCTAAGACTACTGAATTCAGATCCAGCAATGAAATCAGTCCGCCCTCACATTTACCGACCCCAAATAAGAAACTCGCCTTCTCATCCTTGGAATCGTAAGCCATCTTCTCAATATTTTCATTCTCTAAAGTCACAACTTCCTTGACCTCATCAACGATCACGCCGATCGTCCCGTGCTGCTCTAACTTTAGGATGATGATGCGGCTGGACTTTGTCTCCACATCCGGCTCCAACCCCATTTTAATCCGTATGCTCATGACCGGGATCACCTCGCCACGCAGATTGATCACGCCTTTCAGATAAGCGTCTACCTTAGGAACCCTGGTGATATGCTGCATCCTGACAATATTATCAATATATTTGATGTCGATCCCATACTGTTCTTCCCCCAGCTTGATGACGATGAACTGTGTGGTCTCTCCAACTGCTTTTAATTCTTCCATAGCCTGTTCCTCCCTCTTCTTAGATCAGTGTATTGGCATCAAGGATCAGTGCCACTTCGCCATCGCCCAGAACCGTAGCGCCGCTGATGATCTTACATTTGCTGATGTACTTGCCGAGCGACTTAATAACGATCTCCTGCTGCCCGATCAGTTCATCCACCACGAGACCTGCCAGCTTGTCGCCCTTCTTGACGATAACGACCACCAGATTGTCCTCCGGATTCTTCTTGCTGGGAATATCCAGAATATCACACAGACGCACTAACGGGATCACCAGATCCCGGAGCTGGATCACTTCCTTAGCCTGTACCAGCTTCACATCCGCAGGGGAGATATCCTCTATGGTCTGGATGGAACCTAAGGAAATTGCATATTTCTCATTTCCAATATCTACCATCAGAGCCTGTATGATCGCCAGCGTGAGCGGCAGTCTGATCGTCCAGGTACTTCCCGCTCCCAGTTTGGATTTTACTTCCACTTCACCGCTTAAGGACTCAATCATGGATTTTACGACATCCAGTCCCACGCCGCGCCCCGATACATCGGAAACCACCTTGGCAGTAGAGAATCCGGCATTGAAGAGAAGATCGATGATCTCCTTCTCGCTCATGTTCTCGCCCTGCTCAGGTGTGATGATGCCGCGTTCGATCGCTTTATTCTTAACAGCCTTGGTATCGATACCGTTACCGTCATCCCTGACCTCGATCACGACATTATTACCGTCCTGATAAGCATCCAGGAATATGGAACCGACCTCCGGCTTACCTCTCTCTTTACGCACCTGAGCAGACTCTAAACCATGGTCTGCGGAGTTACGCAGAAGATGCATCAGCGGATCGCCGATCTGGTCTACCACGGTACGGTCAAGTTCGGTCTCCTCACCGCTCATATACAATTCCATCTTCTTGCCCAGTTTCTTCTGCAAGTCGCGAACCATACGAGGGAATTTATTAACAGTACTCTCGATAGGCACCATGCGGACCTTCATGACAGATTCATGAAGGGAAGTGGTGACACTCTCCAGATACTCGATCTGCTCATTCACTGCCGGGCTTGAATTTCCGGACATAGTCGATGCAGACACCAAGGAGTTCTTCGCAATGATCAACTCACTGACCAGATTCATCAAAGTATCCAGTTTCTCAATATCCACTCTGACAGTCCGGTTCACCACCGGTTTATTGGCCGTGTTCTTCTTGGCCGCGGGAGCCGGCGTGGCTGCCGGTACAGGCGCCTGATCCTGCGGTGTGGGCTGCGTCTGGACTGCTTCCGCCGGAGGTGCCGACTCATCCACCGGCTGTGCCTGTGCTGCCGGTACAGACTGCGCTGTCTCCGGATGTTCTGCCGCCTGCTCTTCTTCCTCATCCTGCTCCTTGGCAGAATTTACATCATTCATATTCATTACGCCGCCAGCCACATCTTCAATTTCAGACACGCTCTTGGCCGCGTTCACCACCTTGTCAAGCTCCTCCTCGGAGACAATGATCAGACTGAAATGCAGATCGAACTTCTCGTCCTCGATATCCTGTGAAGAAGGATCGGAAACGATAATCTCACTGGTCTCCTCGATTGCCTTAAATACCAGAAATGCTCTCGCCGCCTTTAAGATACAGGACTCCTGCACCTTAACCGTAAGACCATAGACATTCTTGCCCTGTCTGTCCGCCTCTTTGAGTACGCTCAGCTGATTCTCATTTAATTTAATCTGCCTGAACATCTGGGAAGCATCAGAAGCCGCTGCTCCCTCCTGTACAGGCGCCTGTGCTGCCGGCGCGCTCTCCCCTTCATCGCCGCTCATAATAACATTGAGACGTTTGATCAGGGCGCTGTTATCATTGGTGCCTTCATCAGAACTTTCCCTGATATTGGTGTTATATTCCTCGAGCGCATCCAGACACTGGAACAACACATCGATCATATCCGCATTCACTTTGATATTGCCATTTCTCACTTCCGAGAATACATTCTCCATGTCATGCGTCAGAGTCTGCATCCTCTTATACCCCATAGTACCAGCCATACCTTTCAGGGAATGGGCCGCCCGGAAGATCTCATTGATCGTATCCATGTTCTCCGGATCCTGTTCCAGAGAAAGAATCTGTGTGTTGAGATTCTGCAAATGCTCATTGGTTTCATCCAGGAAAATCTCGAGATATTGACTTACATCCATACTATTTTACCCCCACGTTCATTATGATTTCCTGCGCAATCTGTTCAAGCGGCACCGTCTGATCCGCCAACCCTGCCTGTACGGCGCTCTTCGGCATCCCATATACGGCACATGTGCTCGCCTCCTGAACAATAACATGCGTCTTTTTCTTTGCCTTCAGATTCTGGATTCCCTGTGTACCGTCAGCCCCCATACCTGTCATGACCACACAGACGATCTGGTCGTACCTGCTGTCTGATAAGGATTCATACATATAATTCGCACAGGGCTTTACACCTTCCCTAGATGGCTCATTCGTGTAATGAATCGCATACTTGCCGCTCATAGTCAGGACATTCAGATGTTTACCGCCCATAGCGATATATACCGTCCCCGCTTCCAGCACATCTCCCTCGGCCGCCTCCTTGACCCTCACCTCACTTAAAGAATCCAGCCTCTCAGCCAAGGATGCCGTAAAACCGGCAGGCATATGCTGTACCACCACGACAGGCGCTTTCAGGTTCTTCGGAAGTCTGGGAATCACTGCCTGCAAGGCCTTGGGGCCTCCAGTGGAACTTGCAACAGCGACAATCTTATTGCCACTCACAGAAGCGGTATGCTTACTCACAAGAGACACCATTTTTTTCGTGTTCCTGATCTCGTCTACGCTAAATGCCTTGCTGACTGTCGGCATCCGTGATTCCACCACCACTGCCAGGACTTTTAAAAGTCTCTCCTTAAACTCCCCGTTGCGGCAGTCC
Source organism: uncultured Bacteroides sp. (assembly GCA_964445285.1). Taxonomy (GTDB): domain Bacteria; phylum Bacillota; class Clostridia; order Lachnospirales; family Lachnospiraceae; genus UBA3282. The sequence goes on from CAYUKT010000010.1 coordinate 12,589, forward strand.
ATCGCATTATTGGGCTTATGGACAAAATCCAGCGCTCCCAATTCCAAGGCATCCAGAGTTGTCTTAGCTCCCTCCCTGGTATCGGTACTCGCCATCATGACCTTCACTGAAATCTTGCGCTTCTGCAGTTCCTTTAACAGTTCCAGACCATTCATCTGCGGCATATTGACATCCAGCACCATCGCATCGTATGTCTTTTTGCCAAGCAGATCAAGCGCCTCCAAACCATTTGCTGCCCGATCTTCTACATGGAATCGTTCATCGCTGTTTATTATATCACAAAGCACCCTTCTCATGAGTGCAGAGTCGTCAACCAATAATATGTTTTTCATATTTTCAATCTTGCCTCCATCTATCATCAACCGATATATCCATAGTCTCCCTTCTGATTCTTGAGGGTCTTGCGCTCTTCGTCAAATATGTATTTGATGATCTCTTCTCTCTCTCCCGCGTCCACATTGACATACTGTACGCGGTGTTCAAACACACCCTTGCGGTTCTCAAGTTCCCTGACATCCAGCACCTTGCCCACCAGATTAAATTCCTTGATCTTACCATCCACCATGAGATGATATTTACAGAGAATCAGGCTATGCACATCATAAGAATAATTCGCCACAAACCGCAGCCCGCCGCCACTGATATCCACGATGACACTGCTCTTTAAGGGAAGTTCAGGCATCATCTCCTCTTCCTCCTTGTCAACAAGGGATATCTCTTCTTCCTCAAGCTGTCTGGAATTCATCTCCAGCGCACAGCTGAACCTATAGTACTCTCTGCGCTGATATTTGCGAAGATTACTTGTTAAATCCATCACCAGCACATACATATTATTGTTCTTATAACGGTCAACCACTCTGGCGTAGCACTGATAGAGCACATTATCGCCGTAAAAATACAAATCGTACTCCCCGTCCACAGGCAGCAAGATTAACTTACTTTTCTCCATCGGCATCGCAATCTCAATCCGATCTTCGGACAAAATATCCAATACCTGACTCTGATGGCTCTTCTTTCCCTCACTATTTTTTGCTTTAGATGATCTCTCAATCGCCTGCAGATCCACCCGCCGGCCAGGAACTATATACTTGGATAAAAGATTAGCCATAACGACATCCTCCTATTTCTCTTTCAAGTTAAGTATTTACTTTGATTGTCATCTTCTGGATACAATATGTGAAAAAAAAGCCGCCATCCCACGTTTCGTCAGATTTTTATTCAATTCCTTATTCATCAGCTTCGCCGCGATCACCTCATAAGCGACAGCCGACCTGGCATGCGGATTGTCAATGGATACCGGCGTCTGCTGCATGACTGCCCTGGCCAGCTGGCTGTCCTGGGGAATCATCCCCAGATAAGAGATCGGCATCTTCAAATACCGCTCCACCACCGCTTCCAGTTTCACATAAAGTGCCTCCGCCTCCTCCTCATTGGAGACTTTATTGGCAAGCACCTTGATCTGCGTTGTGTCACGAAGATAACGTGGATGCCTGTTTAGTGCTTTTAAGAGCGAGTAGGAATCCGTGATCGAAGTCGGTTCCGGTGTTGTCACAAGCAGTATCTCCCCGCTGGCCACCAGAAACTCAAGCACCGCATCGGATATGCCCGCTCCCGTATCCACTATGATCGTATCCGCCATCTCATCCAGTTCCGTCAGATTCTGGATGATATAATTCAAATAATCTTTATCTAAATTGGACATCCCCGCGATCCCGGACCCTCCGGAGATAAATCCAACATCCATCGGCCCCCATGTAATGATATCCTTAATACTCTTGCCCTGATAAATCAAATCACATAAATTATGTTTGGGAACTGCCCCGAACATGATCTCTATATTTGCCAATCCAAAATCTGCATCCAGGATGATAACCTTCTGTCCCATCTTGCGAAACTGTATCGCCAGGTTGATGGCTGTATTGGATTTACCCACGCCTCCTTTGCCGCTGGTAACGGTGATGACCCGTGCCAGGGATCTGCGAGGCTGTATATTCGCCTTGATTATATTCCTTAACTGTTCAGCCTGATCCATTAGGCTTCCTCCTTAGTTCTTACCCCCAAGCAGTCTCTTGACTGTCTTTTGTGGATTAAAATCTTCGATATCATCCGGCACATTCTGCCCATGCGTCACATATGATAATGACGCGCCCGTATAAAGCCGAAGATTCAAGAGATTTCCCAATGTAGTGGTCTCATCAAGTTTGGTAAAAATCAGCTTATAATCCGCCATTTCCTTATAGGAATCCGCGATGCTGATCAGATCGCGGTACTTTGTCGTTGCACTTAAGACCAGATGTACCTCCTTCTCCACCTTTTCATCCATCGAATGGATAAAATTACTCATGTTATCCTTCTGCGTGGTGTTTTGATGGGAATGTCCCGCCGTGTCAATCAGTATATAGTCATAGTCTCTAAAGTCCTCTATCGCCTTGTTGATCTCTTCCACCGTATAGATCACACGGAAAGGCACCTCCAGTATGTTCGCGTATGTCCGCAGCTGTTCTGCCGCCGCGATACGGTATGTATCCGCCGTGAGAAGCGCCACCTTTTTCTTCTCATCCACCCGAAACTTTGAGGCAAGCTTAGCGATCGTAGTGGTCTTGCCCACGCCTGTGGGTCCGATGAAAAACACCATCTTAATACCGTTTGCGGCCGGTTCGATGGCGCTCGGCTTGCCAAACTTTAAGATCATCTTCTGATAGGTATTGGCAAGTGCATAGTCAAAGGGGATGTTGGGCTTGTTGATCTGCTCGATCTCACTGATGATCTCCTGCGCATACTTCTCATCCACCTCATTGTCTAACATGGTGTCATGCAGAAGACGCATAAATTTATCGGTCTCCGTCTCCTCTTTCTGTTCCTCTGTTTTCGCTGCCTTTTCTTCTTTCTCTTCCTCTGGCTTTTGTAGTTGCTGTTCCAAAAGTGACTGCAGACTGTCCAGCTTCTCCTCGATGGCGCTACTTTCCTTTCTGGCCGCGGATTCCGGCGCTGCCGCCTGTACCGGTACCGGTGCCTGCGCAGCAACCTGGACTGGCGCCGGGACAGGATTCACAGGTTCGGCCGCTTTATTTTGACTGGAAGCGATCACATTATTGATGGCGGATACCGCCGCCGTATATTTCTCGCTCTCTTCTTCCAGAGCTACCGTGACCTCCACCATATGAGGCTTTAAAAAGGCCAGAAAGCCTTTGCTCTTCACGGTCTTGACGTTCATGACGACTACGCCTTCCCCCAGCTCCTTCTTCGCAT
>CAYUKT010000011.1:0-10863 GCA_964445285.1 uncultured Bacteroides sp.
CTGCAGGCTGTGGGCAAGAAAATTTTGCCGTTATTCTCCAGTGTGATCGAGTTGATCGGCAAGATCTTGTTTGTCGTGTTTTTGATACCCAGGTTCCAATATATGGCGGTGATCTTCTGTGAACCGGTTATCTGGTGTTTTATGGTGGCAGAACTTCTGGTCGCGTTCTGGTCAGATCCCTTCATCAGATCGAAAGAGGAGATGACGCAAATGTCTGCGTGAGGGATCCTGGCAGGGAGATAAGGTAAGATGCATTTTGTGGAGGCAAAGGGGATTCTGTCGGCCCATAACGGCATGAATCTGTACAGAGGCTGTACGCATGGCTGTATATACTGTGACAGCCGGAGTAAATGTTATGGATTTACTCATAAATTTGAAGATATTGAGGTCAAGCAGAACGCAACGCAGCTTTTGGAAAGGGCGCTCTCTTCCAAACGCAGGAAATGTATGATCGGCACGGGAGCCATGTGTGATCCTTATATGCACTGCGAGGAGGAACTGGAACTGACCAGAAGATGTATTGCAGTGATAGAACGGTACGGATTCGGGCTGGCCATTCAGACCAAATCAGACCGTATCCTGCGCGATCTGGAACTTCTGAAAAGGATTCAGGAAAAGGGAAAATGTGTGGTACAGATGACCATGACCACTTATGATGAGGATTTATGCCGTATTTTAGAACCTCGTGTATGTACCACAAAGCGGCGGTTTGAGGTGCTTGAGATCCTGCGGGATAATGGGATTCCAACGGTGGTGTGGATGACGCCGATCCTTCCTTTCATCAATGATACGAAGGAGAATATAGAAGGGCTTCTGGATTATTGTGTCCGGGCCGGGGTGTATGGGATCATCACTTTCGGTATGGGCGTGACCCTGCGGGAAGGTGACAGAGAATATTTCTATCAGAAACTGGATGAACACTTTCCGGGCATGAAGAGTAAGTATCACCGTAAATATGGATATGCTTATGAGATTGCTAGCGATCAGAACAGGGAACTGATGTCGATACTGAGAAAGACCTGCGCGCAATACGGGATAAAAAGCGATGCGGAAGAGATTTTTCAATATCTGGGTGAATTTCCGGAGAATAAGGGTTATGAACAGCTGAGTCTGTTTTGAGATAAAACGGAGAGAAAAGAAAAATGGAGATTATGAGAAAGGTAGAAATCGAGATGGATACGTATCAGAACAATGGGATGGAAGATAGTCAGAAGGCGGAAAAAGAGATAGAGGATATGGTGAAGCTGTTGGACGGCTTTGCGGATTCCGGGGACAGCCGCTTGAAGATCAACATGTCTGACGATTTGGAAGCGGGACAGACGAAGCGGGCGTATCATCACGGCAGATGTGATATCGGAAGTCCGTGGGCCTGCGGCAATGCTTTTGATGCGCAGACGGAGAAATAATTTTATCTGTATGGAAAAGGAACGTGTATCCGGACAGATGGTCAGAGAGGAAGAGGGACATGAGTATCGAAAAAAAATTGCAGAAGCTCAGAGAGCAGATGGAAAAAAGAAATCTGGCGGCTTATATTGTGCCAACAGAGGATTTTCACAATTCGGAGTATGTGGGAGATTATTTTAAGGCAAGGCAGTATTTGTCCGGGTTTACGGGTTCTGCGGGGACACTTCTGGTGTGCCGGGAAAACGCATGTTTGTGGACGGACGGCAGATATTTCCTGCAGGCAGAACAACAGCTTGCGGGAAGCGGCATTGAGTTGATGAAAAGCGGTCAGCCGGGGGTGCCTGCCCTGCCGGAATATCTGGCCAAACATCTGAAAGACGGGGATAAGATCGGGTTTGATGGACGGACAGTGACGAGGGCTTTTGTGGAATCCCTGCGAAACAAGATGGCGGAGAAGAATATCATATTTTACAGCGGTGAAGACCTGGCAGGCATGGTGTGGACAGACCGGCCGGCATTGTCGGCGGAACCGGTATGGGAACTGGGAGAGGAGTATGCCGGACTTTCCAGGGAGGAGAAGCTGAAACAGGTACGGGAGAAGATGCAGGACAAAAGGGCGGATGCGCTGCTTCTGACTGCTCTCGATGAGATCGCATGGCTTCTCAACCTGCGGGGGAACGATGTGCATAATACACCGGTTTTCCTGGCTTATATGCTGCTTTCCAGGGAAGAGGCAGTGCTGTGTGTGCAGGAAAAGATTCTATCTTCAAAGATAGGTGATGGATTAAAGAAAGCGGGCGTTTCCATTGCGCCTTATGAACAGATAGAAGAACTGGTGGTTGGTCTGCAGGCAGGGCGGAAGCTCTGGGCGGACGGCAGGCGTGTGAACTATAGGCTGTTAGAGGCAATTCCGGCAGGGGTGGAGCAGTTGGATGAACCTAGTCCGGTGGAATTGATGAAGGCGGTCAAGACGGCGGCGGAGATGGATCACCTTCGGGAAGCACATGTAAAAGACGGCGTGGCGGTGACGCGGTTTATGCGTTATTTGAAAACCCATGTGGGAGAAGAGAAGATTACGGAACTGGGGGCGGCCCAGGTGTTGGAAGGGTTTCGACAGCAGATGGGAGGATATCTGGGCCCCAGCTTTGATCCGATCATTGCCTACGGCCCTCATGGTGCCATTGTACACTATTCGGCTACGGAGGAGACAGATGTGGTGATGCAGCCGGAAGGGTTGTGTCTTGCGGATACGGGAGGGCATTATAGAGAAGGAACGACAGATGTCACGCGTACGATGGCTCTTGGGAAGCTGACGGAAGAAGAGAAGCGGGACTATACATTGGTATTAAAAGGACATCTGCGGCTGGGAGCGGCGAAATTCTTAGAGGGTGTCTGCGGGCAGAATCTGGATTGTCTGGCCAGGGAGCCTATGTGGGAGAACGGGTTGGACTATAACCATGGTACGGGGCACGGCGTGGGATTTCTTTTGAGCGTTCATGAGGGACCACAGAATGTTAGGTGGCGGATTGGAAAGGATACGGTCTGCGTGCCCTTGGAGGAGGGCATGGTTGTTTCTAACGAACCGGGACTCTATGTGACAGGTAAGTTTGGCATCCGGCATGAGAATCTGGTGTTGTGCCGGAAGGGAGAGCAGAATGCCTATGGTCAGTTTATGTATTTCGAACCGCTTACCATGGTACCCTTTGACAGGGATGCTATTGATGTTTCCCTGTTGAACGGGCAGGAGCGGGAGTGGCTGAACGCATATCACAAAAAGGTGTGTGAAACGCTGTTGCCTTATCTGACGAAGGAAGAGCAGGAGTGGTTGCAGGCGGCCACGGCGGCTGTGGAATAGCTGGCAAAAAAGAAGAATGAATTGGGAAGCTTCACAGGAAGAACTATGATGCACATAGGGATATAGGAGGGTCGACATGAGGTACAGAGAGTTAGGCAAAACAGGGTTACGGGTAAGTGAGATCGGTCTGGGCGGCGAGTGGCTGGAGCGGCACAATACCCAGGAAGTGAAGGAAGTGATCGATACCTGCGAACAGGCCGGCATCAATATTTTGGACTGCTGGATGTCAGAGCCCAATGTGCGGTCCAATATCGGTAAGGCATTGGCCGGGCATCGGGACAAGTGGTATATTCAGGGACATATCGGTTCTACCTGGCAGAACGGCCAATATGTAAAGACAAGAGAACTGCCCAAAGTCCGGGAAGCCTTTATGGATCTGCTCACAAGAATGCAGACGGATTATATCGATCTGGGAATGATTCATTTTATAGATGAGGCTTCAGAGTTTGAAGAAGTGACGGGCGGTGAGTTCATGGATTATGTGCGCAGTTTAAAGGCGGCCGGAACGATTCGGCATATCGGTCTGAGCACACACAATCCTGATGTGGCAAGAATGGCCGCAGAACAGGGAGAGATAGAAATGATTCTCTTTAGCATAAACCCGGCGTTTGATCTGCATCCGGCAACAGAGAACATTGATGATTATTTTGCGGACAATTATGAAGAAGGTCTGTCCGGCATCGCGCCGGAGAGAGAGGCATTATATAAAATCTGTGAACAGCGAGGTGTGGGGATTACAGTGATGAAAGGATATGCCGGCGGGCGTCTGTTTGATGAAAAAACATCGCCTTTTGGCGTAGCGCTTACACCGGTACAGTGTCTGCATTATGCGCTGACCAGACCGGCGGTGGCCAGTGTGATGGTAGGTTATGATACACCGGAGCATGTCCGTGCCGCTGTGGCTTATGAGACAGCCACGGAGGAGGAGAAGGATTATGCGAGTGTGTTGGCGGGAGCGCCCCATCATGCGTATCCCACCGGACAATGTACATACTGTGGCCATTGCGCACCCTGTCCGAAGGGAATTGATATTGCAATGGTCAATAAACTTTATGATCTGGCAACCATGCAGGAAGAAGTGCCGGCAACAGTACGTGCTCACTATGAACAGCTGAAGGCGGCAGCAGCAGATTGTATCGGCTGTAAGGGATGCGAGAGCAGATGTCCATTCCAGGTACCGGTGGTGAAGAGAATGGAGAAAGCCAGACAGCTTTTTCAATAGAGAAGTGCATTGTCAGTGGAGGGATTATCTATGAAACACAGTAAGAAATCATTGTGGAATGTTACCTATCTTTTGTTCCTTTTGGCAGCGATCATTGTTTTGTTTTATTGGTATTCTGCGCAAAACAATAAACGGATCGAGGCGCAGAACAGAACATATGCCATGGATACGGCCATGCAGACAGGCAACCGGATCAATGACGAGTTTAAAAATGCGTTAAACAGGATAAGCACTTATGCGTATTTTTTGGGAGAGGGGCTTTCGGAGCCCGTGGTTGAGCCGCAGATGCTTCAGGATATGGCACAGAACTCTCTGTTTGATGCTTTCCGTTTTGCGTCTGCGGACGGAGCTTATCTGGTGTCGGATGGCAGCACGATCGATGTGTCGGACCGGGAATATTTTAAGAGCGGCATGAAGGGGGAGAGTGGTATCTTTGCCACTACGGATTCCCGGGTTAGCGGGGAGGCGGTGGTCAGTTTCTATGCGCCGGTCTCCTACCACGGGGAGATCATCGGTGTGCTGCTTGGCGTATATTCAGCCAATGAGTATCTGCAGCATCTTCTGACGACCAGATATTTTGGGAAAGAGGCGGATGTATTCCTGTGTCTGGAAGACGGAACCGCGATCGCAAGCTCTAAGGGAGAAGGATACAAAGGGAATTTTTTGGAAGAACTTTGTTCTACCGAACTGTTGAGTGAGGCGCTGCAGGGGCAGATACGGGATATTTTTGTAAATGTCGGAGAACAGACTTTTATTTGCAGGGAAAACAGTGAGGTTGATAACATTTGTGTGGTCAATCTTTCGGGGAATGAGTTTGTTCTGGTACAGGCATTTCCGAGAAGCGTCACACAGGGAATGTTGGAAAAAGCGAACCGGACGGGGATTTTCCTGGAAGTAATGTTGATCGGCTCTTTTGTCATCTATATTATTGCCTTGATGGTGCGCTCGAGAAAGGAGAAAAAGCTTCTGGCGCGTGAAAATCAGGAAATGAGCTATGTGATCGAGGGTATCAGCACACTGTTTGCCCGTTTTGTCATGATCGATCTGGAGACCGATCAGTATCAGTATCTGGCCGGTACCAGCCCGGAACGTAACTATATTGAAAGAAGTGGGGAATACGAGACATTTATATCTTATTTGTGTTCTTTTTTGCCGGAAGAAGAACATCAGCAGGAACTGGCTGAAAGGCTATCAAGAGACAGCATTATTTCGGAACTGGGCGAGAATGATATGGATGTGCGTTATGAATATCAGGTGCAGAGAGACGGCCAGTTGGCATGGGAGCATATGAATGTGATCTGTCTGGAACGGAAAGAGGGCCTTGCCAGCAAGATCTTGTTTATCAGACAGAATATTACGGAAGTGAAGGAAAAGGAACTTCTGATCCAGGCGAAGATGGCGGTGGCCAACAGAAAAGAAAGGCAGTATCGGATAGCAATCGTATCCAATTCCATCTGTACCTATGAATTTAATCTGACCAAGGATTGGGTGGAGAATGATATTGTACGGATCATGCCCGATGGCAGTAAATTCTCCATGTTAGAGAGGATGGGCCTGTCATTCCCGTGCAGCGCTTCCGAGTGGTTCAGAAAATGCGAGGATTATGTAGCGCCGGAATCCATTCGTGAATATAAAGAAACGTTGAATGTGGAATATCTGAAAAAATGTTTCGAACAGAACAATCTGGAAGAGAATGTGGAATATTGGATCGCAGATTCTGAGGAGGAAAGGATCTGTGTCAGACAATCGTTCATTATGACGACTGACGATGCAACGGGAGATATTCTGGTCATGGTAGTGACCAAAGATATTACGGAGCAGGTAAGACAGCAGAAGGAACAGACGATGGCGCTCAAGGAGGCGTTGATGCAGGCACAGCATGCCAACAATGCCAAGACTACTTTCCTTTCAAACATGTCGCACGATATTCGGACACCTATGAATGCGATCATCGGCTTTACGACTATTGCGGTCAGCCATATTGATAACAAGGAGAGGGTAAAAGACTGCCTGCAGAAGGTATTGGCTTCCAGCAATCACCTGTTGAGCCTGATCAATGATATTCTTGATATGAGCAGGATTGAAAGCGGTAAGATTCAGATCAAGGAGCAGGAATGTAACATTTCCGAGATGATGCATAACCTGGTGAATATTGTGCAGCCGCAGGTGAAGGCAAAACAGCTGGAATTGTTCATCGATACTTTCGATGTTACCAATGAAGATATTATTGCAGATGGCTTAAAGATGAACCAGATATTTGTCAATCTGATGAGCAATGCTGTAAAGTATACGCCGGCAGGTGGCATTATCAGCTTCCGGATCATGCAGAAAACAACTTTCCGCCGGGGGTATGGCGATTACATATTTACCCTGAAGGACAATGGTATTGGCATGGAGCCGGAGTTTGTGAAACACATTTTTGAGCCCTTTGAGCGGGAAACAAGCGCCACACAGAGCGGTATTCAGGGTACAGGACTGGGTATGGCCATCACCAAGAATATCATTGATATGATGGGCGGTAAGATCACGGTCAGCAGTGAAAAGGGAAAAGGCAGCGAGTTTATCGTGGAACTGAGCCTGAAGTTACAGGATGTGGAAAAGAATGCCGAGCAGATCAAGGAGCTGCACGGACTTCGCGCACTTGTGGTGGATGATGACTTTGATACCTGTGACAGTGTCAGCAGGATGCTTACCCAGATCGGTTTGCGGTCGGAGTGGACTACATCGGGCAGGGAAGCTGTATATCGGGCTCAAAAAGCGCATGATGAGGGAGACTCTTACCATACCTTTATCATTGATTGGCAGATGCCGGAGACAAGTGGAATCGAAACTGCCAGAAGAATCCGTAAGGTTATTGGAAATGAGGCGCCGATCATCATTCTCACGGCCTACGACTGGTCGGATATCGAGGAAGAGGCAAAAGCGGCCGGTGTCACCGCATTTTGTGCGAAACCGCTCTTCATGTCTGATCTGAAAGCGGCATTGCTTGCTGCGGCCAATCTGATCGAACGCGGGGAAGAGGTAGCGGAATGGACATTGGCTGATTTTGAGGGTAAGCGGGTGCTGCTCGTGGAGGATAATGAACTGAACAGGGAGATCGCCCAGGCCATTTTAGAAGAGACCGGATTTGTCGTGGAAACGGCGCCGGATGGAACGGATGCGGTTGACATGATGAAGAGGGCAGAAGAATACTACTATGATGTCATTCTGATGGATGTGCAGATGCCTGTCATGAACGGGTATGAGGCGACCAGGGAGATCCGGGCCCTGCACAGGGAGGATGTGAAGACGATGCCGATCATCGCCATGACGGCCAATGCCATGGATGAGGATCGGGAGACCGCGTTAAAAAGCGGCATGAACGCACATTTGGCCAAGCCGATCAGCGTGGATCTGTTTATCGCCACGCTCAGCAAGTTCCTGAAATAATACTTTGCTGCTCCTGTAAAGGGGAAATGCAATGATATATTATGGTGCTGCTCCCATAGATTGCCAGGAAATCTTTATAAATTTTTCTATACAATCCGCCGGGAATATGGTATAGTTGTTAAGGATTGTTACAAAATATAATAATTTGTAATATTTGGCAGCCTAAAAACTGTGAGAATTGTAACAATTCATACAAAAGATAACGTTTTACCATACGGAAGGAGGAATACCTGGACGCGTTTGTGCAGTTGATGGTATGGACATGCGGCGGGTATAAAATACAAATGATAAAATCTTTAAAGGACAAAAGACACAGGATGTACAGAAGGATAAAGGCGGCCGCAGCACTTTGCATGGCGGGCATGATGCTTTTGGCACCCGCTGTGCAAGTGCAGGCTGTGGGGGCCGGCAGTTCTATTGCAAGAGGAATTGATGTGTCCAAGCATAATCTGGCAATTGACTGGAGCCAGGTGCCATCCTCAGGCGTATCTTTTGTGTTTATCAAGGCTGGCAGTATTAATATGGGGCTGGATCCTTATTTTGACGCAAATATGCGCGGGGCCAATGCAGCAGGCCTCAAAACGGGTGTGTATCTGTATTCTTATGCGACCACGCCGGAACTGGCACTGACGGAAGCCATGTTCCTGCTCCAGTGGATGAGCAATTATACGGTGAATTATCCGGTGGTGTATGACATAGAGGACGCCTGTCATAAGAACCTCTCGACAGCGCAGCTGCAGGAGATCATCAACGTATTCTGTACGGCTGTAGCGTCACAGGGGTATTATCCGGTGGTGTATTCCAATAAGAATATGTTCCAGACAAAGATCGGCAATGTGCCTTATGACAAATGGGTGGCCCAGTATGCGGACGAATTGCAGTATGAGGGTGCGGCTTTCTGGCAGAATACTTCCCACGGCAGTGTGGCGGGGATTCCCACCAGGGTCGATATGAATTACCAGTTTAAGGATTATTCTTCCATCATCATTCCGGAAGGGTTTTCACAGAGGGGAGATGCCACTGTATTCTATTCCAATTACAGGATGCAGAGGGCCTGCTGGGTGAATTGGGAGGATAAGAAGTATCATCTCGATGAATTTGGACGGGTGCAGAAAGGCTGTTGGTTTGAGGATGAGACCGGCAGGTATTACCTGGCCACCAAGGACGGGCATGCACTGCGCGACTGTGTAACGATTGAAGGGCAGGATTACTATTTTGACCAGAACGGCGTCATGCAGAGAGGCATGGTGGCTATGCCGGACGGTGTGACATATTATTACGATGTGATGACGGGTGCCCTGCAGAGAAATGTAACCGTGACTGTGGATGGTGTCAATTATCTGGTAGACCAGAACGGTGTGGCAGCGCCGATCGTGGAAGAGGTTTTACCGGGGCAGATACCGGGGGCGGAACAGGCAGCGGTACCGGGACAAGTAACAGGACAGACGCCGGCTGCGGCTGATGCGGCGGCACAGCCTATTGCAGCACAATAAGATGTGAAAGATTGAGATCAGAAAGAAAAATACACAGACCGCTATGGGGTGGCATGCCATCTGCACGGCGGTCTTTATTATGCAAATTACTTTTGTGTAGAGTCTTTTCAAAATCCCCCAGGATGGTATATAATAACCTATGTATGGGCGCATAGCAAATTGTCTGTAGAAAGACGTGGTATGGTATGAACTGTAAAGAGGCGGAGAAAAAAATACCCTCCTTCCTGCAGGATGATCTGGATGGAAGGAATCTGGCTGAGTTTGTAGAGCATATCGATGAATGTTCGGAATGTATGGAGGAATTGTCGATTCAGTTTCTGGTGTCAGAAGGTATGGAACAGCTGGAAAAGGGAAATAGTTTTAATTTACAGGAAGCGCTTCACTATAAACTTGCCGATGCAGATTATAAGATCAGGTTAAACCGTATACTCAGGCGTATCCTGATCTGGCTGGAAGCTGCAGTGGTGGTGGCAATCGTTATCGCGCTGTGCGTGGTATTCCGTCTGTAGAGGGTGAACGGAAACAGCCGGTGACTGCGGTTTCTCGCAGAAAACATTTACTTGTAATTGTAGAGGGAAAGAAAGAGTGTATGTCTGAAAAACTTGTATTGATAGATGGACACAGCATATTGAATAGGGCTTTCTACGGAGTGCCGGACCTGACTAACAGCCAGGGGCTTCATACCAATGCGGTGTATGGATTCCTGAATATCATGTTCAAGATCCTGGAGGAAGAGAAGCCGGATTACCTGACGGTGGCGTTTGATGTGCATGCGCCCACTTTCCGACATGAAATTTATAAAGAATATAAGGGAACGAGAAAGCCCATGCCTGGAGAATTGCATGAGCAGGTGCCGGTGATGAAACAGATGCTCCAGGCCATGGGGATCTGTGTGGTGGAGCAGGCAGGGCTGGAGGCGGACGATATTCTGGGCACCATTGCCAAGCGCGCGGAGAAACAGGGAATGGCAGTCTCTTTGGTATCTGGTGACAGGGATCTTCTACAGGTGGCCACAGATAACATCAGGGTCCGGATTCCCAAGACCAAAGGCGGCCGTACCGAGGTGGAAGATTATTATGCGAAGGATGTGGAAGCAAAATATCACGTGAATCCCATACAGTTTATCGATTTAAAAGCGTTGATGGGCGATACGGCGGACAATATTCCCGGTGTGCCCAAAGTGGGGGAAAAGACAGCTACGGAGCTGATGGTGACTTTTGGTTCCTTGGAGAATATTTATGTCCATGTGGAGGAAATCACCAAAAAGTCGATCCGGGAATCCCTGATAGCCAATAGGGATCTGGCGGATTTGAGTAAGACGCTGGCAACGATCAATGTGGATGCCGAGATCACGTATGATTTCGCAAAGGCCAGGGTGGGTGATTTCTATACCGAGGAGGCTTATGTGCTGTGTAAGCAGCTGGAGTTTAAGAACCTCTTATCCAGATTTGAGAAAGAGG
>CAYUKT010000011.1:10963-12642 GCA_964445285.1 uncultured Bacteroides sp.
TATGACGTGATAGAGGAGGGCACCCATCAGAGCATGTGGCATGCGGCTGACGGAACACAGGATGTGCTTGCGCCCTACAGGAAGAGACGTTACTTTGATCTGTTGGTGGCGGCTTATCTGTTAAATCCTTTAAAGAATGATTATGCGCTGGAAGATATTGCAGGTGAGTATCTGGGACTTATGATTCCGGATAAAGGGCAGGTCTGCGGCAAGAATTCCTATGCGGCTGCTTATGCTGAACATCCGCGCGAATTTATGGAATATGCCTGCTTTCAGGCTTATGTATGCCTGATGGCGGCGCCGCTTCTTAGGGAAAAACTGGCGGCGCAGGGCATGGAAGATTTGATGTATGAGATTGAGATGCCGCTTACCCGTGTCCTGCATGATATGGAGAGTTACGGTGTACAGGTGAAGCCGGATGAACTGAAGGCTTACGGGGAGGCGCTGACAGGCAGGATTGCAGAACTGGAACAGGCGATTTACCAGCAGGCAGGCTGTGATTTCAACATCAATTCCCCCAAACAGCTGGGAGAAGTCCTGTTTGAAAAAATGGGGATCAAGGGCGGTAAGAAGACCAAGACCGGGTATTCTACGGCGGCGGACGTTCTGGAAAAACTGTCACCGGATTATCCGATCGTGGCAGATATCCTGGAATACCGGGGCCTGGCGAAATTAAAGTCCACCTATGCAGAAGGGCTGGCGGCTTATATCGATGCGGGCGGAAGGATTCATTCCACCTTTAACCAGACCATTACCGCTACGGGACGTATCAGTTCCACCGAGCCGAATCTGCAGAATATTCCCATGCGCATGGAACTGGGCAGAAGAATCAGGAAAGTGTTTGTGCCCATGGAGGGATGTCTTTTCATGGATGCGGACTATTCCCAGATCGAGTTGAGGATATTGGCCCACATGTCTGAGGATGCACAGCTGATCGAGGCTTATCAAATGGATGAGGACATCCACCGGATCACGGCTTCCAAAGTGTTCCATACACCTTTCGAGGAAGTCACCGACTTGCAGAGGCGTAACGCCAAGGCGGTCAATTTTGGCATCGTTTACGGTATCAGTTCTTTTGGATTAAGCCAAGATTTAAGTATCACCAGAAAAGAAGCGGCGGATTATATCGAGCAGTATTTTGAAACTTACCCGGGGGTGAAGAGATTTCTGGACCATATGGTAGCAAAGGCGAAGGAGCAGGGCTATGTGACCACCATGTATGGGCGCAGGCGACCCATTCCGGAACTGTCTTCCAGCAATTTCATGCAGCGTTCTTTCGGGGAACGTGTGGCTATGAACTCCCCGATACAGGGGACGGCGGCGGATATCATGAAGATCGCCATGATCCGGGTGTGGGAGAATCTGCACAAGGAAAATCTCAAGTCCAGATTGATCCTGCAGGTGCATGACGAACTGCTGATCGAGACTTATGCCGGGGAAGAAGAGCAGGTGCGTCAGATTCTCACGAAACAGATGCAGCAGGCGGCTAAGCTTTCCGTGACGCTGGAGATCGATCTGCACACGGGAGATAACTGGTATGAGTCAAAATAAAAAAAGTAAATTTGCTTCGCAAATTAACTTTGCGAGGACCGCTTCGCGGCCTCGGTATGAGCGGAGGAATTTTCTAATACCATAAAGGAGTAAATTCCTTCGGAATTAACTTTGCGAGATCTGCTTCG
>CAYUKT010000011.1:12742-15763 GCA_964445285.1 uncultured Bacteroides sp.
CTAATACCATAAAGGAGTAAATTCCTTCGGAATTAACTTTGCGAGATCTGCTTCGCAGACTCGGTATAAGCGGAGGAATTTCCTAATACCATAAAGGAGTAAATTCCTTCGGAATTAACTTTGCGAGATCTGCTTCGCAGACTCGGTATAAGCGGAGGAATTTCCTAATACCATAAAGGAGTAAATTCCTTCGGAATTAACTTTGCGAGGACTGATTCGCGGCCTTGGTATGAGCGGAGGAATTAGGAAAAAGGAAATAAAAGGACATGAAGGTCATAGGAATCACAGGGGGTGTGGGGGCCGGGAAGTCGGAAGTGCTTGCCTTTCTGGCGGCGCATTACAACTGCCGTGTTATCATGGCTGACCGGGCGGCCCACCGGCTGGAGGAACCGGGGGAGAGATGTTTTGAACCGTTGATGGCCCTGTTGGGGACGGATATTTTAACAACGGAGGGCAAGATTGACAGGCAGAAGATGGCAGCACGGATATTTAGTGATACCGCCATTCTGGAACAGGTCAATGGGATTGTCCATCCGGCAGTGAAGGAATATCTTTTGGAACAGATTGCACAGGAGAGGGCAGCCGGGAAATTTGATTATCTCTTTATAGAGGCTGCACTTCTGATCGAGGAAGGTTACGCCGAAATCGTGGATGAGATGTGGTACATCCATGCGGATGTGTCAGTCAGGCGGCAGAGATTGAAACAGACGAGAGGTTATTCCGATGAGAAGATAGATAATATTTTGGCCAAACAGCTTCCGGAGGAAGCGTTTTATAAGCACTGTAAAGTAGTGATAGAGAACAGTGGAGCGCTTATGTGCGTTTATCAACAAATAGAGAAAGAATTGGGGGAATACCAGTGTCAGAAGCAATGAAATTTCCAGGGCAGCTTGTGTTTGGTCTGGATATCGGGACAAGAAGTATTGTAGGTACAGTAGGATATCGTGTGGGTGACACCTTCCATGTGGTCGCACAGAGTATCAGGGAACATGGGACACGTTCCATGCTGGATGGGCAGATTCATGATATCTATAAGGTGGGAGGCACTATCAGTGAAGTAAAGGCGGAGCTGGAAGATAAGATCGGCAGGCAGCTTAAGGATGTATGTATTGCTGCCGCAGGGCGTGTGTTACAGACAGTGACACTGCGGGTGGATCAGGATCTGGAGGCTGACCGGGAAGTCACAG
Organism: uncultured Bacteroides sp.; assembly: GCA_964445285.1. Classification (GTDB taxonomy): domain Bacteria; phylum Bacillota; class Clostridia; order Lachnospirales; family Lachnospiraceae; genus UBA3282. Next base: position 13,930 of record CAYUKT010000011.1, read on the forward strand.
GGGAAGACATCTATGCACTGGATTCCATGGGTGTGGAGAAGGCTTATGAAGAATTCCTGGAGAACAATGAGCTGGATATGAAGTTTTATTGCGTGGGATATTCTATTGTCCGTTATTACATGAACGGCTACACGATTGGAAACCTGGAAGGACATAAGGCTAAGACCATAGGCGCAGATATCATTGCCACCTTCCTGCCGGAAGATGTGGTGGACGGTCTGTATAAGGCTGTGGGTGTGGCCGGGCTTGAGGTAGTGAACTTGACGCTGGAGCCAATTGCAGCTATTCAGGTGGCAATTCCGGAGATGTACCGCATGTTAAATATCGCCCTGGTAGATGTGGGGGCCGGTACTTCCGATATCTCGGTGACCAGGGACGGCAGTATCATCGCCTATGGCATGATTCCCATTGCCGGCGACAGTCTGACAGAGGTGCTTGCAAAGCATTGTCTGGTGGATTTCCGTACTGCGGAGCAGATTAAGAGGGATACCGGCGTCAAAGAAGTGATAGAATATAAAGACATCATGGGACTCACACAGACCATCACCACTGAGGAAGTGGAACGTGTGACAGCGGATGTGATCGATAACATGACGAGTCGGGTAGCAGAAAAGATTAAGGAATTGAATGGGGATAAGTCTGTCAGCGCCGTGTTTGTGGTGGGCGGGGGCGGTAAGCTTCCGGGCTACACGCAGGCTCTGGCGCAGAAGCTTGATATCCAGAAAGAGAGGGTGGCTGTCCGCGGTGAGGAAGTCATGCAGAACATCGAATTTCTGGAAGCGGATGCCAGAAAAGATTCCCTGATGGTGACACCTATCGGTATCTGCCTGAGTTTTTATGAGCAGAGCAATAACTTTATCTTTGTCTATTTCAATGATCAGAGAGTGAAGATCTATGATAATAATAAGGTGGCCGTGGTGGATGCGGCCATGCAGGCGGAATTTTCCAGCGAAGGACTGTTTCCGAAACGAGGTAAAGAACTGAACTTTACTGTAAACGGAAAACCACGCATTGCCAGAGGAAATTTCGGCGAGGCGGCAGTGATTACGGTAAATGGTAATGATGCGGATATCTATACCCAGGTGAGAGCCAACGACCAGATCAAGGTGATAGAATCCACGGCCGGAGAGGCTGCACGGATGGAGATCGGCCAGCTGCCGGAGTTTGGCTCCAAGATGTGGGTGGAGGTTAATGGCAAGAAGATAGATCTGCCTAAGTTTGCCAGTGTAAATGGGGAATTGCAGTCAGGTTATTACAATATTCAGGAAAATGATGAGATTGAGATTTTAGGATACTATACGGTGCGCCAGATAGCAGAGTTTATGGATGTAGTCATTGACTGGGCCATGAATATCTATGTCAATAACAAGATTGCGGATATGGACACGAAGGTGTATGAGAATTTTTCCGTGATCTGGACCATGGAAGAACTGCAGTTATCCGATGTGGAGATATATGAGCCGGAGGAGCCTGTGGAAGAGAAGAAGAACAGGAAAGATTCTTCTGTGGCCGGGACGGCGGCATTTAGTGCGGTAGCTGCCAGAGAAACGGCAGGCCGGACCGGAACAGCTGAAATGGCAGGACAGGCCGGGGCAGACGGAAGTGCACAGACAGAGCGGTCTGCACAGGAGGATGACAAACAGGACGACATGGTGCAAAAACCGGCGGCAGAAGACGGTGGCAAGGATTCCGGGAAGCCACGCGGTGCCAGGATCGTGATGGGGCCGGGTATCCAGCGTGCCGAGGCAGAAGCCAAAGCCAAAGAAGAAGCGGCAGCCAAAGCCAGGGAAGAAGAGGCGAAGCGCAAAGAGGCTCTGTTGAGTAAGGGTGCGCC
>CAYUKT010000012.1:0-10923 GCA_964445285.1 uncultured Bacteroides sp.
TGAAAGTCTCTTCAATGGACACACATATGGGGAATATTTCTATTGATCAGGAAGTGATAGCCCAGTATGCGGGTACTGTGGCGATGGAATGTTTCGGTGTGGTCGGCATGGCCAGTATGAGCGTCAAGGACGGTCTGGTCAAATTATTGAAAAAAGACAGCATGACCAGGGGAATCCAGGTCTTTTTAAACAATAACAAACTGACACTTAACTTTCATATCATCGTCTCATACGGTGTGAGCATCCTGGCAGTGGCGGACAACTTGATTGACAGTGTCAAATACAAGGTGGAAGAGTTTACCGGGATTGAAATAGAAAAGATCAACATCTTCGTAGAAGGTGTGAAAGTGATTGACTAAAGGGAGGAGCAAATAAGGTGGATTCAAATACGATAGATGCCAAATTGATGGCGAAAATGTTCCTGGCAGGTGCTAAGAATCTTGAAAGTAAAAAGGAATGGATTAATGAGTTAAATGTATTCCCGGTGCCGGACGGCGATACTGGCACCAATATGACGTTGACGATCATGTCTGCGGCCAGAGAGGTTTCTGCACTTTATGATATGGGAGATATCGATATGGTATCTTTGTGCAAGGCAATCTCTTCCGGTTCCCTGCGCGGTGCCAGGGGAAATTCCGGTGTGATTTTGTCCCAGCTTTTCAGAGGTTTTACCAAAGGGGTAAAAGAGTGCCAAGAGATTACGATTCCGGTGTTGGCATCAGCTTTTGAAAAGGCAGTGGAAACAGCCTATAAAGCGGTTATGAAACCCAAGGAGGGTACGATCTTGACCGTGGCCAAAGGCGGTGCCGTCAAGGCGAGGGAACTGTCAGATGCGGGTGTTACGGATCTCTCTGAGTTTTTATCCCAGGTGATCGCCCATGCGGACGAAGTGTTAGAGCAGACGCCGGAACTTTTGCCGGTCTTAAAGCAGGCGGGTGTTGTTGACTCGGGCGGTCAAGGCCTGATGCAGGTATTGAAAGGCGCTTATGATGCTTATCTCGGTAAGGAGATTGACCTGACCCTTGACAAGACAAGTGCCGGGACTGCGGCAGCAAAGTCCGGGACGCCGAATTTTGAGGCGCAGGCCAATGCGGACATCAAGTTCGGTTACTGTACCGAGTTTATCATTATGCTGAACAAGGTGTTTAACATTAAAACGGAGATGGACTTTAAGGCTTATCTGGAGTCGATCGGTGATTCTATCGTGGTTGTGGCAGACGAGGACGTGGTAAAGGTGCACGTACATACCAACGATCCTGGTCTGGCGATCCAGAAGGCGTTGAAATACGGTGCATTATCAAATATGAAGATTGACAATATGCGGCTGGAACATCAGGAGAAGCTGTTTAAGCTTTCCCAGAAAGAGGAGTCGAAGCAGGAAGAAGACGATCTGCCGGGGCCAAAGAAGGATGTCGGTTTTATCGCGGTATCTGTGGGTGACGGTATCGGGGAAATCTTCAAGGGGCTCGGTGTGGACTATATCATCGAGGGTGGTCAGACCATGAATCCCAGCACGGAAGATATGCTGAATGCGATCGATAAGGTGAATGCGGATCATGTTTTTATCCTGCCCAACAATAAGAATATCATTCTGGCAGCCAATCAGGCGCAGTCCCTGGTGAAGGATAAGGATATTGTGGTCATCCCCACCAAAACAGTGCCGCAGGGCATTACGGCTGTGATTAATTATGTGCCGGATCTTTCGGTGGAAGAAAATACCGCGGCTATGATGGAAGAGATGAAAGGTGTGGCTACCGGTCAGGTTACCTATGCGGTAAGGGATACAAATATTGACGGTCAGGAGATTAAACAGGGTGATTTCATGGGGCTTGGCGACAAGGGTATCCTCTCTGTGGGAACAGCAATCTCCAGCGTTACCCTCAACATGGTGGAAGCCATGATAACGGAAGAGATGGAACTGATCAGTATCTATTATGGTGCAGAGATCACGGAGGAAGACGCTGAGAATCTGCGGGGACAGATTGAGGAGAAGTTTCCGGACTGTGATATCGAGTTACAGTATGGCGGTCAGCCGATTTATTATTATATTGTATCTGCTGAATAGCGGAGTGAGAAGAAGTTCTTTGCGTCCTGCCGTTGGACGGGATGCAAAGAACTTTTGGAGTGGTTCCGCTGTGTTCTCTTGCCCTGTGATAACAGGAATGAAGTTGATGATATCCCTGAAATAATACGTAGATTTGTACGCATTACTGTCGGGGATTTTTATGTGTAAAACTGAGATTTGTATCATTGGATATGTTATGAATAGAAGGATGTCTGGCGAAGCCTGGCATCCGGCGGCGCTGCCAGATGGGGGTTATCATGGACATCAGGTCACTAAAAGGTGTCGGGGAGAAAACAGCCAGCCTTTTTCAAAAATTATATATCACAACGGCAGAAGAGCTTGTGCATTATTATCCGCGGGGATATGAACAGTTCAGCGAGCCGGTTCTGCCTAACCAGGCATCTGGGGAGGAAGTAGTGGCTATTGCCGGACAGCTTGCAGGGAACGTGGCGACCAGACACGTGCGGGGACTCAGCATTACGACTTTTGAAGCAGACTGTGAAGGCATCCGGGTACACATGACTTATTTTAACATGCCTTATTTAAAGAATACTTTAAAACGGGGGATCCCCTATATTTTCCGGGGAAGCATCCATCGCAGGGGTGAACGATATGTGATGGAACAGCCTAAGATTTATAAGCCGCAGGAATATATGGCGCTGGTAGATTGTCTGCAGCCTCTGTACTCCACTACCAAGGGCCTTACCAACAACGCCATCACCAAGGCCATGCGGCAGGCAGTATCCCTGGTAGATATGACGGCGGATCCTCTGCCGGATAAGATCAGGCAGGCGCAGGGGTTCTGCTCACTGGAAGAGGCGGTGAAACAGATGCATTTCCCTACCAATCGTGAGGCAGTGGTGAAGGCCCGGGAGAGATTGGTATTTGATGAGTTTTTCCGCTTTATTCTGGTGCTTCGCAGGATGCGGGATACCAGTGAGCAGACAAAGAACGCCCATCCCATGATCGAGGTGGCGCAGACCGGCCGTCTGATAGAGGCCCTGCCTTACCGGCTGACCGATGCCCAACATAGGGTGTGGGGAGAGATTCAGGCTGATTTGACATCAGAGCGTACCATGAACCGGCTGATCCAGGGCGATGTGGGATCCGGCAAGACAATCCTGGCGTTCCTTTCCCTGCTCATGTGTGTGGCCAACGGCTATCAGGGTGCCATGATGGCGCCCACGGAGGTGCTGGCAAGACAACATTATGAGACATTGCTGGAAATGCAGAAGAAATATCACCTGCAGATTCATCCGGTGCTTTTGACAGGCTCTACGCCGGCCAGGGAACGGCGGGAGATTTATGCGCAGATTGAGAGCGGGGAGGCGAATATTGTTCTGGGAACCCACGCTTTAATCCAGGAAAAAGTGGTCTATCATAATCTGGCGCTGGTGATCACGGATGAGCAGCATCGTTTTGGAGTCAGACAGAGGGAGAGTCTGATGCAGAAAGGCAATACCGTACATGTTCTGGTGATGAGTGCAACGCCTATTCCCAGGACGCTGGCGATCATTCTCTACGGAGATCTGCATATTTCTGTCCTGGACGAGCTGCCGGCCAACCGACTTCCCATCAAGAACTGTGTGGTGAATACTTCCTATCGACAGACCGCCTATAAATTTATCGAAAAAGAAGTGGCTGCGGGCAGACAGGTATATGTGATCTGTCCCATGGTGGAAGAGGGGGAAACGGAAGAATTGGAGGACGTGGGTTCCTATACTCTGAAACTGCGTCAGGCCCTTTCCCCTTCCATCCAGATAGCTTCCCTGCATGGCCGCATGAAAGCTGCTGAAAAGAACAGGATCATGGAAGAATTTGGAGCTCATCATATCGATGTGCTGGTATCCACCACGGTCATAGAGGTGGGCATCAATGTGCCAAACGCCACGGTGATGATGGTGGAAAATGCGGAGCGGTTCGGGCTGGCACAGCTGCACCAGCTGCGTGGACGCGTGGGGCGTGGCGACAAACAGTCCTATTGTATCTTTATCAGTAAGTCAGAGCGGCCGGAGACTATGAAACGGTTAAAGATATTGAATGAGTCCAATGACGGTTTCTATATTGCCAGCCAGGATCTGGCCCTGCGCGGTCCCGGCGATCTTTTCGGGATCAGACAAAGCGGCGATCTTCGGTTTGTGCTGGGGGATATTTACCAGGATGCGGCGCTATTGCAGTGCGCAAGCGACTGGGCTGACAAGATCCTGATGGAGGATCAGGAGCTGTCTGGGGAGGAATATCAGGCTTTGCGTGAGCGTTTGACGCAGGATATGATAAATGAGGTTGACTTTAGGACTATCTGACAGTAAGATTAATAGGATAGGATATTTTAGAGAAAATGGGAGAAATGTATCTTTATGGCAAAGAAAATTGCAGTCATAACTGACAGTAACAGCGGTATTACCCAAGCCCAGGCAAAGGAATATGGCATCCATGTGCTGCCCATGCCTTTTATGATCGATGATGAGACATTTTATGAGGATATTACACTGACACAGGATTCATTCTATGAGCGGCTGTCCGGCGGTGCGGATGTGATTACGAGTCAGCCCAGCCCTGATTCTATTTTAAAATTGTGGGATGAGGTGCTTAAAGAGTATGATGAAATTGTGCATATCCCCATGTCCAGCGGATTGAGTGGTTCCTGTCAGAGTGCCATGATGCTGGCAGAGGATTATGACGGAAGGGTACAGGTGGTGAACAACCAACGTATTTCCGTGACTCAGAGACAGTCGGCATTGGACGCGCTTATGCTGATAGAGCGCGGTATGGACGCGGCACAGATCAAGCTGTTTCTGGAAGAAGATAAATTCAATTCCAGTATTTATATTATGCTGGATACTTTATATTATCTGAAAATGGGCGGCAGGATCACACCGGCCGCGGCGGCGCTGGGAACGATCCTGCGCTTAAAGCCGGTGCTCCAGATTCAGGGAGATAAGCTGGATGCCTTTGCCAAAGCCAGGACCGTGTCCCAGGGAAAGTCTATCATGATCAATGCCATCCGGGGTGATATGGAAAAGAGATTCGGCGGTGTATCGGCGGACAATATCTGGCTGCAGATAGCGTACACCTATGATCTGGATGCGGCCAACCAGTTGAAAAATGAGGTCTTGGAAGCATTTCCCGGATTTGATGTGCATATGGATCCGTTGTCGTTGAGTGTGGCCTGTCATATCGGGCCGGGTGCGCTGGCAGTAGCGTGCTGTAAGAAAATATAGGCAATACGAGGAAGTTCCGATAGAAGAACATAAATCCAGAACACAAAACCCGGAAGTAGTATCACTGCCGGGTTTTACTGTGAGAGTGGGATAGTGGGAAAGGTTTGACAGATAAAATGACAAGATACACATCGACAGATGATGTGCAGGAAGAGAACCTGCAGAGAGAATACATGGAGAAAGCGGCCGTATATGTGACGGCCCTTTGGGAAGAACTGGGCCGGGCACCACGGGGGTGCGTGGTCACCTTTGGGTGTCAGATGAATGCAAGGGATTCGGAAAAACTGTCAGGGATTCTCACGAAGATCGGTTATGAGCTCACGGAAGTGGAGGAGGAAGCCGATCTGGTGCTGTACAACACATGTACGGTGCGTGATAATGCGAACCAGCGGGTATACGGAAGACTGGGCTATTTAAACAGCCTGAAAAAAAAGAGGCCCCATATGCGGATTATCCTGTGCGGCTGTATGATGCAGGAAGCCGCTGTGATAGAGAAAATCCGCAAAAGTTACCGGTTTGTGGATTTGATCTTCGGCACTCATAATATCTTTAAATTTGCCCAGCTTCTGGTGACCATGTATGAAAATCAGGAGATGATCGTGGATATCTGGCAGGAGACGGATCAGATTGTGGAGCAGCTGCCGGTGAAACGCAAATATTTCTATAAATCCGGCATCAATATTATGTTTGGCTGCAATAATTTCTGCAGTTACTGCATCGTGCCTTATGTGAGGGGACGTGAGAGAAGCAGGGACCCGCAGGAGATTATCAGGGAGATTGAAGGGCTGGTAGAGGACGGTGTGGTGGAGATCATGCTTCTGGGACAGAATGTCAATTCTTATGGTAAAACCCTGGAACAGCCCATTACTTTTGCGGCGCTTCTTCGTGAGGTGGAGAAGATAGAAGGATTGAAACGGATCCGTTTTATGACATCCCACCCCAAGGATCTGTCGGATGAATTGATTGCGGTGATGCGGGATTCCACCAAAATATGCAGGCATCTGCACCTGCCCGTACAGGCCGGATCTGACCGGATTTTACAGGCCATGAACAGAAAATATACGAAGGAACAGTATCTGGCCCTGGTAGGGAAGATTAAGAAAGAGATCCCTGATATTGCCATCACCACGGATATTATTGTAGGTTTTCCGGGTGAGACCCTCGCGGATGTGGAGGAGACCATCGATGTGGTGCGGGAGGTACAGTATGATAATGCCTTTACCTTTATTTATTCCAAGAGGACTGGCACCCCAGCGGCCGCTATGGAGGAACAGGTACCGGAAGCAGTGGTCAGGGAGGGCTTTGACAAGCTGTTAAAGGTGGTACAGGATACGGCCAGGAAGCGGGCCGCCTTATTACAGGGAAAGGTGATGGAGGCGCTGGTGGAGGAAGTAAATGAACAGGATGCATCGCTGATGACGGGCAGATTGTCCAATAATATGCTGGTGCACTTCCCGGCGGACGTTTCCATGCTTGGCAGACTGGTCCGGGTATCGCTGGATACCTGTCATGGATTTTATTATACGGGACATATAGTAGACTGACCTGGTCGGTCAGTAATTTTCCATAAGCCTAGAGCCGAAGGATTGCCTGTGATACAAGAGATTAGAAGAAAGATGGTTAAGATGTATGGCTGAATTAACACCGATGATGCAACAATATCTGGAAACGAAAAAGGAATACCAGGACTGTATTTTATTTTATCGTCTCGGCGATTTCTATGAAATGTTCTTCGATGATGCGCTGATAGCCTCGAAAGAGCTGGAGATAACGCTTACAGGTAAAAGCTGCGGGCAAAAGGAGCGGGCGCCCATGTGCGGGATTCCCTACCATGCGGTGGACAGCTATCTGAATAAAATGGTTTCCAAGGGATATAAGGTGGCAATCTGTGAGCAGGTGGAAGATCCTAAGATGGCAAAGGGGATTGTAAAACGGGAAGTAATCCGGATTGCCACGCCCGGCACCAATTTGAATATTCAGGCGCTGGATGATACCAAGAATAATTACCTGGTCTGTGTGAGTTATTTTCCGGGTAAGATTGGTATGTCCGTGGCGGATGTCACCACGGGGGATTATTATCTGACGGAGGTGGAGGATATCCGCAGACTGCAGGATGAAATCAATAAGTATGCCCCTTCCGAGGTGATCTGTAATGAACAGTTTTTTGTCAGCGGCTACGATATTGAAGATTTGAAAACCCGGCTGAATGTATCGGTTTACTCCCTGTCTCCCCATTATTTTGATGAGGAGAACTGCCGTAAAAACCTGATGAAACATTTTAAGGTAAATACTTTAAAGGGGCTGGGGATAGAGGATTTTCCGGTGGGATTGATTGCGGCGGGAGCACTTTTACAATACCTGTATGAGACACAGAAGACATCACTTTCCCATTTTACCCACATTTATCCCTATCTGACCAGTAAATACATGCTTTTGGACAGTTCCACGAGACGGAATCTGGAACTGATAGAGACCCTGCGGGAAAAACAGAAAAAGGGTTCCCTTCTGGGGGTGCTGGATCGTACCAAGACGGCCATGGGCGGTCGCCTTCTGCGCAAATACATAGAACAGCCATTGATTGACAGGGATAAGATCGAGCAGCGTCTGGATGCGGTGGAAGCTCTGTGTAAGCAGAGTGTGGACAGGGAGGAAATGCGGGAATATCTGAATAACATCTATGATCTGGAGCGTCTGCTTGGCAAGGTCAGCTACAAGACGGCTAATCCCAGGGATCTGATTGCATTCCGTAATTCCCTGGCGATGCTTCCTTCCATCCGTACCGTACTGGGTGATTTTGATGCGCCGCTCTTAAATGAGATTCGGGAGAATCTGGATCCCCTGGAGGATATCTATCAGTTGATCGAGGATGCGATCGTGGAAGAGCCGCCGATTGCTATTAAAGAGGGCGGCATAATCAAGGAAGGATTTAACGAGACCATAGATTCCCTGAAGAAGGCGAAGACAGACGGCAAGAACTGGCTGGCGGCCCTGGAGGAGGAAGACCGGGAGCGCACGGGCATCCGCAACCTGCGCATCAAGTATAATAAGGTATTTGGGTATTATTTTGAGGTCACCAATTCCTATAAGGACCATGTGCCGGAGGATTATGTGCGCAAACAGACACTGGCCAATGCGGAGCGATATACCACGCCCAAGCTGAAAGAACTGGAAGATAATATCTTAAATGCAGAAGATAAATTGTTTACTCTGGAATATGATCTGTACTGTGAGATTCGGGATGCCATTGCCGATGAGGTGGAGCGGATCCAGAAAACGGCCAGGGCGATTGCACGGCTGGATGTATTTACGTCCCTTTCTTTTGTGGCGGAACACAATCAGTATGTGAGGCCCACGCTCAATGAAAAGGGCATGATCGATATCAAGGAAGGCCGCCATCCGGTGGTGGAGCAGATGATACAGAATGACATGTTCATATCCAATGACACCCATTTGGATAACCAGAAGCATTGTATTGCTGTGATCACAGGGCCCAATATGGCCGGTAAATCCACTTACATGCGGCAGGTTGCGTTGATCGTGCTGTTGACGCAGATTGGTTCCTTTGTGCCGGCGAAGAAGGCAGATGTGGGCATTGTGGACCGGATATTTACCCGTGTGGGTGCTTCCGATGACCTGGCCAGCGGACAGTCCACTTTTATGGTAGAGATGAACGAGGTGGCAAATATCTTGAGGAATGCCACGCCCAACAGCCTGCTTGTGCTGGATGAGATTGGCCGTGGGACCTCCACCTTTGACGGTTTAAGCATTGCCTGGGCGGTGATCGAGCATATCAGCAACCGGAAGATTCTGGGAGCCAAGACGCTGTTTGCCACCCACTACCATGAACTGACGGAGCTGGAAGGCAAGATGGACAATGTGAACAATTATTGTATCGCAGTCAAGGAGAAAGGCGATGATATTGTTTTCTTGAGGAAAATCGTCAAGGGCGGCGCCGATAAGAGTTACGGGATTCAGGTGGCCAAGCTGGCAGGGGTGCCGGAGATGGTCATAGACCGGGCCAAGGAGATTGTAGAACAGCTCAGCGACAATGACATTACCGAGAAGGTGCAGAGCATAGAAGTCAATGTGAAGGGAGAGAAACATAAGCCCATCAAATATGACGAGGTGGATCTGGAGCAGATATCCCTGTTTGATACGGTCAAGGATGAGGATATCATTCAGGAACTGCAGGAGATTGACGTCAGTAACCTTACCCCGGTGGATGCGCTCAATACTCTGTACCGGTTACAGAATAAATTAAAAAATCGATGGCGTTGCGCTGAAGTAAATTCCTCCGGAATTAACTTCTCGAGGACCGCTTGCGCTGAAGTAAATTCCTTCGGAATTAACTTCTCGAGGACCGCTTGCGCGGCCTCGGTTGAAGATGTAGATGGAGATAAATATGGCGAAGATAAACATATTGGATCATCAGACGATTGATAAGATTGCCGCGGGTGAGGTGGTAGAGCGCCCGGCCAGTGTGGTGAAAGAGTTGGTGGAGAATGCCATTGACGCCGGGGCGGATGCGGTTACGGTGGAGATCAAGGACGGCGGCACCACTTTGATACGTGTCACAGATAATGGCGGCGGTATTGAGAAATCCCAGGTAAGCAATGCCTTTCTGCGCCATGCCACCAGTAAGATTACTTCGGCGGATGATTTGACCAGATTGGTCAGCCTGGGGTTCCGGGGAGAGGCCTTGGCCAGTATAGCGGCAGTAGCCCAGGTGGAGATGATCACCAAGATTCCGGAAGAATTGACGGGAATCCGCTATGTGATCGAGGGCGGCATAGAGAAAGAAAAAGAAGAAGTGGGTGCGCCCCAGGGGACGACCATTATCGTGCGCAATTTGTTTTATAATACGCCGCCCCGCAAGAAGTTTTTAAAACAGCCGCAGACGGAAGGTTCTTATGTGGCGGATCTGATGGAACATCTGGCCATGTCGAATCCTAAAGTCTCTTTTAAATTCCTGTTGAACGGACAGACAAAGTTCTACACAACAGGGGGTGACGATCTGCGGGAGATTGTCTATCGCATTTATGGGAAGGAAATATCCGCCCAGCTTCTGGATTTTCAGTGTGATCTGGAGGGCATGAGGGTTACCGGGCTTCTGGGGAAGCCGGTGATCAACCGGTCCAACCGATCCTATGAGATTTTCTATATCAATGGCAGATATATCAGAAGCACACTGATCAGCAAGGCGGTGGAAGAAGGCTATCGGGAATATCTGATGCAGCATAAGTTCCCTTTCTGTGTTTTGCATTTTCAGGTGGATACGGAGAAGGTGGACGTCAATGTGCACCCTTCTAAGATGGAGGTCAGGATTGCGGACGGGCCGCTATTCTATGAGGATGTGAAAGATGCTATCCATGAGGCGCTTCATGAGGTGGAGATGATTCCAGAGGTGTCGCTTGCCGGGGATAAAAAGAAAGCAAAAAGTGAGAATGACGGGGCAAAGAAGGGGCGAAAAGAGTCTGCACCGGAGCCCTTTGAACGAAATCGCATTGCGCAGGGGCAGCTGATTATGGAAGTGACAGCGGGGAATCAAACCGTCCAAAATCAGGCATTGGCCGAGAAATCCCCGGCCATCCAGGCTCTTTATCAGAAAAATGGGCAGGCTATCAAGGATCAGCTTTT
>CAYUKT010000012.1:11023-15738 GCA_964445285.1 uncultured Bacteroides sp.
CGGAACAGATGGAGCTTTTTGATGACAGGCTTCTGTCCGCCAAGGCCAAAGAACACTATGAGATCATCGGTCAGCTTTTTGATACTTACTGGCTGATCGCTTACCAGGATAAGCTTCTGATCGTAGACCAGCATGCCGCCCATGAGAAGGTAAAGTATGAGCGGCTTATGAGACGGTTCCGGGAAAAAAATATGGTTTCCCAGACCATTAATCCGCCCATGATCGTAACATTGAACAACCGGGAAACGGAATGTTATCGGCATCACGCAGATGATTTTGCAGCCCTGGGATTTGTGATAGAGGAGTTTGGCGGCAATGATTATGCCATTCGTGGTGTGCCTATGGATCTGTACGGTTATGCAGAGGGAGAATTTTTCTATGAGGTGCTGGATGAACTGGTGGATGAGACAGTGACCGGCACACCGGAGAGTATCCGTATCCGTATCGCAACCATGGCCTGCAAGGCTGCGGTGAAGGGAAATATGCGCTTAAACCGCCGGGAGATGGAAGAATTGATCGATGAACTGCTGACACTGGATAATCCTTATCATTGTCCCCACGGCAGACCCACGATCATTTCCATGAGCAGGCAGGAGATTGAAAAGAAGTTTAAGAGGATTGTAAACTGATGAAGCAGGAAACAAAAAGACCGCTGGTCATCCTGACCGGACCTACGGCAGTGGGGAAGTCTGCACTGGCAGTCAGTCTGGCGAAGGAAATCGGCGGGGAGATCATCTCTGCTGACTCCATGCAGGTGTACCGCCATATGGATATCGGTTCCGCCAAGATCACGGAGGAAGAGATGGATGGGATTCCCCACCATCTGATTGACGTGCTCGAACCTGCGGAAGAGTTTAATGTGGTGGTGTTTCAGCGGATGGCCAAAGAGGCGCTGGCGGGGATTTATGGCAGAGGCCATATTCCTATTCTGGCAGGAGGCACAGGGTTTTATATCCAGGCTGTCTTATATGATATAGATTTTACAGAAAATGACGGGGATACCACGCTTAGAAATGCACTGGAAGCAGAAGCAGCGGGGAAAGGACCGGCAGTGTTATACGAGCGGCTGCGGGAGATAGACCCCGCATCCTGCGAGATCATTCATGCAAATAATGTAAAACGTTTGATCCGTGCCATAGAATTTTATGAGAAGACCGGGAAGAAGATCTCGGAACATAACAGAGAGCAAAAAGAACGGGTGTCATCTTATAATTCAGCCTATATTGTTTTACAGGATGACAGGGACCGGATTTATCAGAAGATTGAGGAACGAGTGGATTTGATGTTATCCCAGGGACTGGTGGAGGAGGTACGCAGTCTGCGGGAAATGGGCTGTACCAGGGACATGGTATCCATGCAGGGGCTTGGATATAAGGAGATTCTCGCATATTTGGAGGGTGAAATCACCTTAGAGGAGGCTGTTTATCGAATGAAACGGGATACCAGACACTTTGCTAAGAGGCAGCTGACTTGGTTTCGGAGAGAAAAAGAGGTTTTGTGGATAGATAAAAAGAAATTTGACTATAGTAGTCAACGGATTTTAGAATACATGAAGGAAATCCTGCGCAAAAAAGGAATTATCCTGCAATAAAAAAACGAAAAACAGATAGATTGTCTCAGATGAAATGCAGAGATTTCCCAGCCCAAAAGGGAAGCAGGAGAACAGGAATCTGTTTTCTTGAGAAACAGGAGTGGATACCATTTAGATGTCGAAAAACTGCAGATGTTGTCAGAAAATTGTTGTATATAAAATTTGATAATACATCTGCTTATAAACAACATATAATTTAACTTGAACAGAAACCCAGGATGGTACATGAGAATTTATGTCGGAATTTCGATATAGCATCTGATGCGCATATGCAGGAAAATAAGCGAAAAACATTCCCCAAACGGGGTTTGGTTTTGCGTTTACAATAAAATAACAGGAGGAATTTATTGAGGAATGATCAACCTGACAGAACAGTACAGGCAGTTCGGCATTTCAGAGGCTGTCTATGGATTTGGAAAAGAGATTCTTGCTTCTTTGCAGGATCGATTTACACAGATTGACCAGATTGCCGAATACAATCAGCTGAAGGTCATCCGGGCCATGCAGACGGCGAACGTCAGCGAGGCGTGTCTTCTGGGCACTACAGGCTATGGCTATAACGATCTGGGACGGGATACCCTGGAAAAGGTCTATGCTGCGGTCTTTCAGACGGAAGATGCCCTTGTGCGTCCGCAGATTACCTGTGGCACCCATGCGCTGGCCCTGGCGCTGATGAGCAATTTACGGCCCGGAGATGAATTGCTATCTCCGGTGGGGAAGCCTTACGATACCTTAGAAGAGGTCATCGGTATCCGGCCGTCCAAAGGATCCTTAAAGGAGTATGGGATATCCTACAGGCAGGTAGATCTTCTGCCGGATGGCAGTTTCGACTATGAGGGCATAAGGGCGGCTCTGAGTGACAAGACGAAACTGGTGACTATTCAGCGCTCTAAAGGCTATCAGACAAGACCTACATTGTCGGTTGAGCAGATTGGAGAGCTGATTGCTTTTATCAAGGGTATCCGGCCGGAAGTCATCTGCATGGTGGATAATTGTTATGGAGAATTTGTGGAGACCATGGAGCCATCACAGGTGGGAGCGGATATGGTGGTTGGTTCCCTGATCAAGAATCCGGGCGGCGGTCTGGCGCCTATCGGCGGCTATATTGCGGGCAGGAAAGACTGCGTGGAAAACGCGGCCTATCGTCTCACATCTCCGGGCCTGGGCAAGGAAGTGGGGGCTTCGCTGGGCGTACTGCCGTCCCTTTACCAAGGACTGTTTCTTGCACCTACGGTGACGGCCAGTGCTTTGAAAGGAGCCATTTTTGCAGCGAATATTTATGAAAAGATCGGTTTCCCGGTGGTGCCGGATGGCACGCAGAGCCGTCATGATATCATTCAGGCAGTAACCTTCGGTTCTCCGGAAGGAGTGATCGCTTTTTGCGAAGGCATTCAGGCGGCGGCTTCTGTGGACAGTTTTGTGACGCCGGAACCCTGGGATATGCCGGGATATGATTCCCAGGTTATCATGGCGGCAGGCGCCTTTGTCTCCGGTTCTTCCATAGAACTGAGCGCTGATGGGCCGATCGCACCGCCTTATGCAGTCTATTTCCAGGGTGGACTGACGTTTCCCCATGCGAAACTAGGCATTTTGATGACGCTGCAGCGTCTGCTGGATAAGGGTGTGATAACGCCAGATTTTAAGCGGCGGACGTAAGATTCTTTTATAAACTTTGTGGAAATTTACCATTTTTTGTATACATCAAATACCGGTTGTGATAAAATGGGCGTTGGAGAAAGGAGAGCATTATTTTTATGCGTAAAAATAATTGGGCTTGTTTTCTGCTGGTACTGGCAGGGATTGTGGTCGGCGGTTTTATCGGCAGTCTGTTTCCGGATACTTTTTTAAATTACGGGCAGTCTTTCGGGTTGTCTGAGCCGATGATCTTAAATCTGGGCATTTTGGCTATCACCTTTGGCCTCACCATCAAGATTACCATTGCCAGTATCATAGGGATTGCGATTGCGGTCGTGATCTACCGCCTGATGTAAGCAGGATGACTTACCCCGAAAGTACGGAGAGAGATGCTGTCGGGAAAGAGGCTGAATGAAAACACTAAAGTGTGAGAACAATGAGTATTACAGGTTGCAAAATCTTCCATACGAGAAGTTTGTCACATATGGAGGTAAGTCCCTGACGGATGCGGAGCTTCTGGCGATCATCCTGCGGACAGGGACGAAAGGTGTGAGTGCCAGGCAGCTGGGAGAGCGGGTGCTTTCGCAGACCAGCAGGAATGGCAACGGGCTTTTAGGGCTGCATCAGATTTCCCTGCATGATCTCATGCAGATTGAAGGGATCGGTGAGGTGAAAGCCGTCAAACTCAAAGCCATTGCCGAGATTTCCACGCGGATTGCGCAGGCGAAAGCGAGAAAAACGCTATGTTACCACAATCCATACTCCATAGCAGAATATTATATGGAGCGGTTCCGGCATCAGAATGTGGAATATATCCTGCTTATCATGTTTGATTCCGGAATGCATGTCGTCGGGGAACATATTCTCTCCAAGGGTACGGTGAATGCCTCCCTGTTATCGCCCAGGGAAGTCTTTATCCAGGCTTTTAAGGAGCAGGCGGCCGGAATCATGATCCTGCATAACCATCCGGGCGGCAATCCGGTGCCTAGTGACAATGACCTGCAGATCACGGAGCAGATCAAAGAGGCGGGGAAGCTGATGGATATACCGCTGATAGATCACATCATCCTGGGGGATAACAGCTATTTCAGCTTTAAAGAGAGCAGCCTTTTGACGGAGAAGTCGGGAGTTTAAAATGTTACGTGTTACAATAGAAAGAAAGGGGTAAATTACCTTGGCAAATAATGCGTTTGGAATTGATCTGGGTACCAGTAATATCAAAATATATAATCGTGCGGACGATGATGTTTTTGTGGAAAAAAATATGATCGCCATCGAGAACAAGAAAACCCTGTTCGCTTATGGGGACGCCGCTTTTGAGATGTATGAAAAGGCGCCGAGCAATATCAATATCACGTATCCCCTGAGCAATGGTGTGATAGCGGATATTCAGAATATGGAGACGCTGATCAAATATTTCCTGGGTGATCTGATGAAGAACAATGTGCGTCCCGCGGACTATTATATCGCTGTTCCCTGGGATGTGACA
>CAYUKT010000013.1:0-8190 GCA_964445285.1 uncultured Bacteroides sp.
CTGTGCGACTTTCATATAATATCAGATGCTCCTTAAGATGTCAACGGGATTTTTTAATTTTCTCCCATTTTTTCTCTTTTTCTTTTATAGAAGCCTTAAAGTTGCATTTTCTTCATTGCCCCGCATGATAAAATCAATACTGTTTATACTTATATCACGAGGCACCTCCACAATACTCACCAGCTCCACAGATGATCCTAACGGAATTACCTCATTAAAAGTCTGCATATCATTTAAAAGCATGGTAGCCAATGCACCCTTACTGGCCTCCCCATTGACAGATACCCTGAATCTTGCCCCATGCCCCA
Source organism: uncultured Bacteroides sp. (assembly GCA_964445285.1). Classification (GTDB taxonomy): domain Bacteria; phylum Bacillota; class Clostridia; order Lachnospirales; family Lachnospiraceae; genus UBA3282. The sequence goes on from CAYUKT010000013.1 coordinate 309, forward strand.
GCATATCCATGGCCTGATCCTCATTTCCCGTATTACTTGCCTGGAATTTTAGTACCAGAAGCTGTGTACCCGGAGTGGCATCCATGGAAAAGAAGAGATTCCCTTCACCCTCAGCGTTCGGATAGGAATCTGTCAACTCGTATCCCGTAAACTGAATGGCCACATTGGGAATTCCATAATATTCTTCCACGGAAGAAATGACCGGCTCTGTCTCTATTTCATCCTGACTTACATCCACAGTCTGTGTTGTCTCCGGCAAGTCCTCCGGCACTTCTTCCGGTATCGGTTCCTCCGGGGTTTCCTCCGGCTCCGATATGTCTTCCGCAACATCATAGGCAGATATATCTACCAGACGGCTGCCATGGCTTTTATCATATTTCAGCAATACCCCCACCGCATATTCTGATATCAGCTCTGTTTCTTCCTGTGTCAGATCTGGCATGGCTCCGCACCCAGTCATAAGAAGTGATGCCGCAATTCCACACAGAATCATCCCAATCCTTTTCACGTCCATATCTCCCATCTATTTTCATTATAATCATATTATACCTAAATGTAATAAACTGACATTCGCTGAACCTGCATCCACTCTTACATATTCTCTAATGCTGTATTCCTTTGCCTCTTCAGCAAGATTTGCACCGCAATTCTTATGACGCAGGCTGCTAAGCCTGCGTCTATTATACCCCAAGATTTCTATTCTTACAAGTCAAAACCGCACCTTGCCGCTGCCCCTACGCTACATCCAGCACAAACCAAAATTCCACGCCATTGTCATAATTAATCACGCCATATTCCTGGTTCATGGATTCCATGATAGCCTTGACAATGGAAAGGCCGATACCGCTTCCGCCGTACGCTCTTGTCCGTGCCTTATCTACCTTATAGAATTTCTCCCACAAATGCTCCACGCTCTCCGCTGGAATCTGCTCTCCTGTATTAAAGACGGAAATCCTGACACTCTGCTCCGTTTTTTGTATCTTAATATCAATCACCTTATCCCCCGCCGCATGGTTGATGGCATTGGTAAAATAGTTGGCAAACACTTCCTCTACCTTAAACTCATCTCCCCACACATAAACCGGTCCATAATCCTCCATGCGGACGGAAATTTCTTTTTGCTTCAATAAAATATCGCAGGAGAGCATATAGTTTTTGATGAGCGCCGTTACATTGAACCGCTCCATGTTTACAATCTCATTTCCGGACTCTAACTGGTTCAGTGTCAGGAGCTTTTTGACCATGGTGTTCATCCTGGCCGCCTCGTCCATGATCACATCGCAGTAAAATTCCCGGCTTTCCGCATCGTCATTGATGCCCTCTTTGAGTCCTTCCGCATAACCCTGTATCAGTGCGATGGGCGTCTTTAGCTCATGAGAGACATTGGAGAGAAATTCCCTCCGCATCTCATCCACCCGGTCTTTTTTCTCAATATCTTTTAACAATTCATTATTCGCTGTTTTTAGCTCTGAAATCGTCTCCTCTAAAGCTTCCGACAACTCATTGATATTATTTCCCAAAACCGCTATCTCTGTCTTATCATCCCCCGTATACTTGGCCTCAAAATCCAGATGTTTCATCCGTTCGGAAATCTTGGCCAATTCCAGGATGGGCTTGGTAAACCGATTGGACAGCCACAGTACTAAAAGCGCACTGATCAGAATTGCCACAAGGCCCACATAGGTGAGGAACCGATTAGAGATGGAAACACTCTCCTGAATTCCCTCCAGGGCACTGCGCAGCATAAAGAGATAACCGTTGTCAAGCATTCCCCACATCTCAATATATTCCGTCTGCGTCCTGTAATCCATGACTACCTGCATTTTATAGTCATCCGTATTTAATAGAAGATTCTCTTCACTCACGCCGAGAAAGATATGATCCAGAAGCTGCTTTAATACAGTCTCGGGATCATTCATGGAGAATTTGACCGCCTGCGAGTCACTGTCTACCACAAGCACATGGATATTATACTTTTCACGAATCTTCTGCAGTTCGATATCATAGGCCTCCGTGTTGATGTCTCCTTCTCTCGAGGCTTCATTGATACTGACATATGCCCGCACCAATGCATTCTGCTTCTTATTAATATAATACTTTCCAAGCAATGTGGTGTTTAAAATAAGGCACAGCAGAATCATTCCCGCAACCAGTGCCAGAAGAACGAATGCAAACTGTCTTTTCATAGAATATTTCATCATCAAACACCACCTTATTTTGTAACGTTAACATTCAGTTCTGCTTTTGTCAATATGTCCTCTGTCCATCCCATTTCCAACATAAACTTACGCTTTCATTAATGCTCCCTGAATTGACTTCCCGAATTACCCTTGTTATAATTAAATAATATGAAGTGTCAGACAGACAATACCATTTTGTCTATCTTCAGGGGGGAATTCCATTGAAACAAAAATCTAGATATATCTGGACGAATATAAAACTGGTATGCACAATCGTTCCCATTGTCCTGCTGATGATCGTCATTTACTTTATTCTTGTCAGGAATGAGATCATAACGCTGTCTAAGGCCAAGCTTTCCCTGCAATCCCAGAATTATGCAGAGGACATCAGTACCTGGGCGGAATCCATCTTACAGGAGATGACTATCTATAAAGCCATGGCGGAACAGCTGGGTTTTGACAAAGAGGAAACCTACAAGATGATGGAAACCAGCGCCGGTACTCACAGCGCTTACCCTTATGGTCTGTATATGGGAGATGAGCATGGTAATTACTATGATTCTTCCGGCTGGGTTCCTGATGAAGACTTTGTTGTGACGGAACGTGACTGGTATAAGGAGGGGCTGGAACACGACACTTTTACTTTCGGGGAACCTTATGTGGACGCCATGACCGGCGGCACCTGCGTGAGCGTGACAGCCCGGCTTGACACTGATTCCACGATACGTGTACTGTCCGCCGATGTCTACTTGGACTATGCGGCGCAGCTTGCCAGTGAGATTACCGCCAATGAGATCGAGAATGCCCTTTTTATAACCAAAGACAGCCGGCTGATCGTGGCCGATTCCGATACTTCCATGGTTGGAAACTATTTGTCCGCGGAAGATAATTCCCTGTTGTACCAAAATATCAACTTGCTTTTGGATACGGACAGCACAGGTCTGCATGAAGTTGCCGGCGACCATGGTAATCAGTATTATGTGGACATTAATGTTATTGAAAATACGGGCTGGTATTTCGTGACATGTATGAATCGAGATATGGTGATCCACAATTTATGGAGAATAGAGACTCCCATGCTGATCGTGGCGATCGCTGCCTCCCTGTTTTTGTTTGCCGTGACTTCTAAGTACTCACGGGAAATGAGCATCATCCGCAAGCGGGCCAAACGCGATCCTCTTACCAATCTTTTGAACAGAAACGGCTTTGAAGAACATGTCCGTCTCGCCATGGAAGAAAATCCGGAACAGGGTCTTCTTCTCATCATTGATATGGACAATTTCAAACTGGTCAACGACCAGCTGGGGCATCCTGTCGGTGATAAGGTCCTGCAGGATTTCAGTCAGCTTCTGGAAACGTTTTTTAACCGAAATAAAGATGTGGTTTCCCGTCTTGGCGGTGATGAATTTGCCGTTTTTGTCGGGCGTAATATCACAGCCTCCGAGGCAAATGCCATGTTGACAAAATTTATCGACATTTCCCACCAGAATCTGGACGAAAAATATCCCGCCCAGAATCTCTCAGCCAGTATTGGCGCAGCTTTTGTATCACACAGCCAGTCCTATAACTTCTTATATCAAAATGCGGATAAAGCGTTATATGTAGCCAAGAGAAACGGCAAAAATGGGTTTCATATCCGCTGATGATCAAAATCAAAAAGCAGAAGCCAGGAGCGGCAGATTACCGTTTCCTGGCTTTTTTACTATCTCTCGTCACTTTTATCTTTCAGCATCCTCTTCTCTTCCTTCGCCGCCAGTCTCGCTTCTTTCCTGCTCAGTCGCTTTTCCTTATGGCTTCTCTTATCTATGATCAGGTAGAAAGTCGGCATCAGCAAAAGAATCAGAACGGTGGATGCGATCAGACCTCCGATAATGACCAGGGCCATACCTTCCATCATGACGGAGCCTTCCCCAATTCCCAGAGCCATGGGCACCATGGACAGGATCGTAGTCAATGTGGTCATCAGGATGGGCCTAAGCCTCAGCTGTCCACTCTGGATCAGTGCTTCCTCAAGCGACATTTCCTCCCGCAGTCTGTTGGCTGTATCCACATACAAAATACCATTGTTCACCACGATACCGACTAACATCAACACACCCATAAGGGACACCATACTGAGGGTGGATCTGGTAAAATATAATAATCCAAAAGATCCGATCAGCGCAAAAGGAATACTCATCATGACCATCATGGAAAATCTGGGTGACTCAAACTGCATCGCCATCACCAGGAAAATCAGGAACACTGCTACAAAGATGGCCGTGATGATCGCCGTAAATTCATCAATCATCATATCATCCATCATCGTGGTGGTCCGGGAAACACCTCTTGGCAGAACCATCTGCTCCATCGCCTCATCCACCGCTTCCTGCGCCGTAAATCTGGCATCGTCCGTGGTATTGGCTGTCACCGCCACCTGATAGATCCCATCCACACGTGTCAGAGTGACCGGCGAATCCACATATTCCACCGATGCGACTTCCGACAAAGGCACCTGCGTGCCATATGGTGTAGTCAACGTTATATTTAAGAGGTCGTTCATATTGTCATATTCACCCTGCGGATACTCTACCCGCACTGAAAACTCCTCACCGCTTCTGGTCAGTTTGGCCGCCTCCGTACCGCTTAAAGTGTTGTACATTTCCCCTGCCACCTGCATGGGCGCAAGTCCCACTGACATACTCTTTAAGGGATCAATGATCACCTTCGCCTGGGTAGATGCATCCGCCATATTGGAAGAAGTCTGTAAAACACCCGGAATCTGTAGCAGCATCTGCTGTACCTGCCTGGACGCCGCTTTTAAATCGTTCAGATCGCGTCCCTCCAGATCGATCTCGATACCGGTACTCATCATACTGGTCATACTGGCACCGCTTGCCTGAATGCTGATATCCATATTGGTCTTGTCGGCAAGCGCCCTGCTGTAACTCTCGATCGCCTCACCTGTGGAAAGTTCACAATCATCAGCAAGATACGCTGTCAGCGTGGCTGTCGATCCGGAAACACTGAAGGAATAACGCCCCACATTCTCATCCGCCTCTGCCATCTCTTCCAGAAACTTTGTCTGTTCCTCGATCACATCCATCTTCGTGCCTGACCGGAAACTCGCCGTGACGGAAAATGCTCCCTCATCCATGCTCGGCATCAACTCTGTATGTATATGGCTGACCAGCATAAACGCCGCCACCAAAAGCAATACCGAGGCACAGACTACCAGCCCTTTTCTGGGCAGCAGCTTACGAAGCAGTCTGTCATAGCCACTGTTTATCTTTCTCAACAATTTATTCACCGGCAGCTCTTTCTTTTCCACCGGTTTAAACTTGGCAAAAAGAAGCGGAATGATCGTCATCGCCATGATCAGTGATGACAGCATGGCCATAATAATCGTCATACCAAGTTCCGAGAACAACTGTCCCGACAAACCCTTCATCGTACTCAAAGGCAGATACACCACAACAGTAGTTATCGTGGAAGCTACAATAGAAGCCGTCACAACACTGCTCCCTTTCAGCGCCGCCTCTTGGTACTCTCCCGTTTCATCTTTCAGCCGGAAACAACTTTCCAATACCACGATGGAACTGTCAACCATCATACCGATGGCAATAACAAGCGATCCCATCGTCACCACGTTGAAGGTGAAACCAAGCATATTCATACCAATCATCGTAGCAAACAAAGAAATCGGCATAGAACTTCCCACGATCAGACTGGCCCGCAGATCCCCAAAGAAAATAAACAGTACCAGCATGGAAAACAGAACGCCCAGAAGCAGCGTATTGCCCACTGATGTGAGAGACGACTGGATCATATCACTGGCGTTATATATGACACTGATCTCCACCGTATCATTATCGGCCTGCAGCCTGTCCAGCGCACGTTCCACATCCCTGGTGACATCCACGGTGCCGTAACTTTTCTTCTTCGTGATCGCAACCGTGACATTTTCCTGGCTGTTATATCTGCTTATGCTGGAGGCATCCTTTTGGCTCTCACTGACATGAGCCACCTCTGAAAGCGGAATGATCTGTCCTTTGGACGTGGTAATGGGAATATTCTGAATCTGCACGACCCCTGAAATATCTGCATTGCTGGATACCGCAATGTCCTGTGATCCCTGTGCCACGCTTCCGGCAGGAATCGTAAAATCCATGGAACCGATCGTCTGTGCAATAGTACTCATGGACAGGCCATATTGCTTCATTGCCTGGGAATCCAGCTGCACTCTGATATAATTCTCATGACCGCCATACACTGTGACATCCGCCACGCCGGAAATAGTCTCAATCTCCGTCACCAGCGTATCGTTAACATAACTCAGCACATCGCTGTCGCCCACTGCCGTAACGGAAATATCCATGGTCTCCATCTGATCCATGGACATCTCGATGACCATCGGATCGTTCACATCCTCCGGCATAGATGCCTTGGCCGTATCCAGCGCCGTCCTTAAATCCATATAGGCATCTTTTAAGTCCGTTCCATATTCATACTGAAACATGACCATGGACATATTTTCTGCAGACTGTGAAGTATAGGTAGTCACGCCGCTCTGCTCGGAACCGGCCGCCTCCACTTCCTTGGTCACCAATTCTTCCACACTCTCTGGATCCGCTCCTGGATAGATGGTGTACACCAAAAGCATGGGAAGTTCCATATCCGGCGTCAGTTCCAACCGGAAACCCGCCACCGAAGTGAGTCCGAAAACCACCAGTGCCAGAATGATCATTGCTATGGATACCGGTCTTTTTAAGGCTAATTTAGTCAAGTTCATGTTATGTTATTCTCCATTCCGATGCGTCTTACTCTGCCCCGGTCTCCTGATTGCTGCTTTCCTGTATCGATAACTCCGCTCCATCCCGCAGATTCGCAGACCAGCTGGTGATCAATACATCCTCCACATCCAATCCCGACAATATGGTGATTGTCTCGGCATCAAAAATGCCCGTCTCGACATCCTTTCGCCTGGCAATACCATCCACCGCCACATAGACATAGGGCTGACTATCGTCATAATACACCGCATCGTAAGGAATCAAAAGCGCTTCATTCTGGCTGTATGTATCTGCAATGACTTTTACACTGCTGCCCGTGAGCAGACTGTCATCCGGCGTGCTCACACAGGATTTCACGGCAAACAATCCCGTGTTCTGATCGATCATTGTACCAATCTCTGTGATCGCCGCATCGTACTGTCTCCCGTTCCGGTCTACCTGTATCTTCTGGCCTACCCGCAGGGTACTGCGGATTCCTTCACTCACATAGAAAGTAACCGTCATGGTATTCTTGTTGGAGATCACGAAAGCCGGCCCGTTAGGAGATGCAAAATCGTGTTCCTTCACATTCACCGCCTCGATCACCCCATCGATGGGCGCCGTCAGTGTATACATATCCAGCTGGTATTCCGCACTGTCGATGGCAACCTTGGCCCCTTCCGCTCCCACTTTGGCGGAATTAACCGTAGCCGCCGCAGAATCTACCCCCAATGCCGCCGTCTTCTTGCTGGCATCCTGCACTGGTGTGGTATCTATATTCAGACTGGCTTCTGTCATATTCTTAATGGCCTCTGTCTGCTCCAGACTTTTATAGGTATCGGAGAGGGTGTCGCCCAGCTGTTCCTGTCCGTCCTCGATGGATTCGATACCGGCCTTTACCTGCTCGTAGGCCGACTCGGTCTGGGATACGGCTGACTGGGCTGAGGACAT
>CAYUKT010000013.1:8290-15268 GCA_964445285.1 uncultured Bacteroides sp.
ATCCGCCATCTGCTCATTGATATCATCGATGCCGCTGTTGATACTGTCAATCTGAATCTGCATCTGATACAGCTGCAGATCCTTCTGTCTCTGGGTCTGCTCATTCTGCACATCTATCTGTGCAAGCGCACTCTCATACTGGGCCTGGGCAATCTGATATCCCACCTGGGCCGCGTCCACATTGGCTTCCACACTGTCATACTGGGCCTGGGCACTGGCAAGCTGTAATTCTGCCGCCTCAGAATCAAGTTTACATAACTCTTGCCCGGCTACTACCGTATCTCCCACGGCCACATCCGCGCTCAACACCTCCGCCGACACCATGGGGATCACATACACAAACTCCTCCGGACTCACCGTACCCACGAACTCATTTTTTAAAGTCAATGTCCCTGCCTCCGGGCTCTGCACTTCCACCGGAATCAATTCACTGGCTGTCTCTGCCTCTTCCCCCACCGCCTCCTGGCCGCAGCCTGTGAGCATCATGCCTGCACATGCCGATGCAAGCAGAATGGATACTGCCCTGCGGGAGAATTTTATGTACTGTTTCTTCATTGTAAAATCAAATCCTTTCCGTCAACTGCCATCTTCGCACATTCATTTTTTAGAATACATTTTTTTCACCAAAAATCAATAGCCTGCCTTTACATTTAAGACTTTTTTTATATAATAAAAGGATTTTTTTATTATAAAAGATACCGACTCCATCCTCAGACAGGAGTCGGTATCTTCTTTTCATAAAATCATTATTTGAGCCATCTGGCCAGCATCTGCTGCAGCTGATCTATGTCCAGAGGCTTCATCATATGTTCATTCATTCCAGAAGCCTTCGCTTTCTGCACGTCCTCCAAGAAAGCATTGGCCGTCATCGCAACAATAGGAATCTGTCTCGCATCCTCCCGCTCCATAGCACGTATCGCACAGGTCGCATCATAGCCGTTCATAATCGGCATCTGGATATCCATCAGGATCAGATCATAATAGCCCGGCGCTGATGCTGTCATCATATCCACGGCCTCTTTGCCATTCTCTGCCGTCTCAATCTTGACGCCCGTCAGGGAAAGTATCTCCGTTGCAATCTCACGGTTTAAGTCATTATCCTCTACCACTAAGAGGCGTTTATTCGAATAATCCTTTTTGCCAATCTCATCCAGGGAATTGTTATATTCTTCCTGATTATCTTGCGACAAAAATCCTTTAAAGGTATTGATCAGCCGGTTTTTATAGAGCGGTTTCATGATATAACCGTCTATCCCCGCCACTCTTGCCTCCATCTCGATATCCACCCAGTCATAGGAAGATACCACTGCAATGGGCACCTCTGACTGTGCCTGCCTGCGTATCGCCCTGGCCGTATCCAGGCCGTTCATGCCAGGCATACTCCAGTCTAAGAGCACAGCAAAAAGTTCCTCTCCCTTCTGCTGCTTCTCGATCACACGGGCAACTGCTTCCTCTCCGGATAACACCCATTCACCTATCATGCCCAGCTTCTGCAGCATCCTGCAGGAACTCTCACAGATAAACCGACTGTCATCCACCACAAGTACTGTCTTGCCTTTCAGGTTCAGCCATTCTGTCTGGTCCTCTTCCAAATATTTCAGCGGAATCGTGACGGTGACTATGGTGCCGATCCCCTGCCCGCTCTCTATTTCAATATCACCCCCCATCATCTGGATGATATTCCGTGCGATCGTCAGTCCCAACCCCGTTCCATGAATCTTATTGATCCGCACATCTTCCGCTCTCTCAAAGGGCTCAAATATTCTCTCTAAAAATTCCTCTGACATGCCGATTCCGTTGTCCTGAATCACAAACTCATAACGGCCGGTATGACTCTGGGGAGAGGGATTCTCCGTAACATTAATACTGATCTCACCCTCATTGGGCGTATAGCGGATGGCGTTCGTCATCACGCTCATAAGCGCCTGCTGCAGTCTCATGACATCTCCAGTCACATTATCGTGTTCCAATTCATGCGTGACCACTTCCACCTTCTGCTGTTTTTCCCCAGCCTCAGAGGCTGTCATCCGCACCAGATTATCTACCATGTCGAAAATGTTAAAATCTTCTTCATTTAACGACATCGCCCCTGCTTCAATCCTGCTCATATCAAGCACTTCATTGACTAAGGAGAGCAGATGCCTGCTGGCCGAGGAAATCTTGCCCAAACACTCCGCCACCCCATCCGGATCATTCAGTTTTGTGCCAGCAATAGCTGTCATGCCTATGATCGCATTCAAAGGTGTTCTGATATCATGGGACATTTTGGAAAGGAAATCCGTCTTGGCGCTGCTTGCACGATCAGCCGCTTCATAGGCACCCAAAAGCGCCCGCTTGGCATCCCGCTCCTTCCGCCTTGACTCTGTAATGTCTTTTGCATTGATGAGGGCAAAAATATCTCCGCTCTCCGTATCTTTTGTGAGCAGGATTGTATAACGCAGAATCTCCGGCATATCGTCCGATCCTGCCGTCTCGACCTCCAAAACCAGTTCATTTTCCCCGCGATCATATGACTGCAGCAAGTGTTTGGTATTAACAGTCTGAATAAAAAATTCCCGATCTTCCGGAAATACCATCTCCTTACTCCAGCGCAGAAAAAACTCATCCGCTTCACAGGGCGCCTGAAGTCCCACCAATGGCATCACGGCCGTCATCTCGCCATTTCTGATCTCATAGAAATCCTCCTCGATCAGATTATGTGTGACATTCACCGTATATACGAACACTGCCTCAGAAGTGATCGCATGTCTGTACTGTTGCTCAACGCTTAATGTTCTGCGGAGCGCAATATTCGACTCTTTAATCTTCTGATTGGCCTGCTCAAGTTCCTGTTTCGCCTGCATCAACTCGGCATTGGAACGAAGCAGTTTATCCGTCATCTCCGCCTCTTTTGCCTTTTCCTCCGATATGTTCTTCACATACCACATAACTCGGGCATTCGTCTCGCAGAAATTCTCCACCGGCACAATCTTAGAACGCACCCATTTCCATTGTCCGTCTACCAGTCGATTATAATTAAAATATATCGAAGATCCGCCATCCAAAAAAACCGATTTCAGATTTTCTGCCGCCATAATATTCGTAAAACTGTCCTTATCTTTCTTCTCCACGTGATTGTTCGCACAGGATTCGATCGTCTTCTTGTAATCACCATTCAGCTTCTCTATCTCCGCTAATTCGCCTTCCACAATTTTCATATCAACGATGGAATTTCTGTTAAGATCAATGGCGCTGATCCTGAAATAGGAGTCCTGCAGCATCTGGAACGCTTCACGGTTCATCTGGCTGTTGCGGCGCGCTTCATCTGTCAGCCGCACCGCACCGATCCATATCATCCTGCCATCACCAGCTACGGACTGGGTTCTCTCTTCCTGTACCCATACACCTTCACCACGACTGTTTAGCAGACGATATTCGATGCTGCTCACACTGCCCTTTTTGAAAGACTTCATAAAGACCTCCCGGTCTTCTTCATATATGGCTTCCAGATATTTACCGCCAGTATTCTTCATAAACTGCTCAAAAGACATGCCGATATTATTGAGTGCAAAAGAACTAATAAAATAGACAGGAAATCCCTCCTCATAAAAACCGCCGACCACACCCACCGCGCCGTTTCTGCTAAGCATATCTATGATTTTTTTCTGATTGACTTCCCTGAGACTCTCTTCCTCATTGGCAAAGAATAATTCTTCCTGGTAAAACCAGCTTTTGGACATCTCCGTTCCTCCCCCGTTCTGACAGATAGTATGATTATTCCACCTCAAACTTGTAGCCCATTCCCCAGATGGTCTTGATCAAATCCCCTTTTTCACCCATTTTACTGCGGAGTTTTTTCACATGGGTATCAATTGTCCTCGCGTCTCCAAAATAATCATAGTTCCAAACGCTGTTCAATATCTTTTCCCTAGATAATGCAATTCCCTTATTTTCCATAAAATAGGACAGCAGTTCAAATTCCTTATAACTTAATTCTATCGGCTGTCCATCTACCGTCACACTGTGTGCCGCCTTATCTATCCGTATCCCGCCGGCCTCTAAAAGCGTATCTGCGCTGACCTGACTGGTCCTTCTCAGGATTGCTTCCACACGGGCTACCAATATCTTAGGACTGAAAGGTTTGGAGATATACTCATCCACCCCCAGTTCAAAGCCAAGCAGTTCGTCCCGTTCATCCGACTTGGCCGTCAGCATGATGATAGGGACCTTGGAATATGCCCGAATCTCTTTGCAGACCTGCCATCCGTCCATCTTGGGCATCATCACATCAAGAATCACCAAATCAATGCCGTCTGTCTCAAAGAAGATATCCAGCGCCGCCGCGCCATCTTCCGCTTCCAGCACCTCATAATTACTCTTGACCAAAAAATCCCTGACCAGCTTGCGCATACGGCTCTCGTCATCCACCACCAGGATCTTTAATTTATCCATACACCCTTGCTTCTCCCTGTCATTTATTGTGTATTGTCAAGCTTGCGATGCGCTTCCCGCAGAGCGTTTTCCCGCTCCGTAAGTTCCTGTTCCCACTGGGAATACTCATCCACCACGGTTCTGCGGTAATTGACGATGTTAGGCAAATCACTGCGCCAAGAAATTGCAAGCATCGCCACCACCAATAATACCAGAATCACATTGATCAACACAGACGTAATAAATCTGCCCTTATACTCTATTTTCGGATGCCTGGCCGCGTAACTTTTCCTGATGGAACTGTTATTCTCCGTCTTATTACTGAATGTGCCATAAAGAGGGACCGGTCGGATCTTATCCGCCGGAACCCCCCACTTGACCATTTCTTTTTGCATTCTCTGCAGGTAGGTAAACCCAATCGGTGTCAAAAATACCTTATTATCAAGCGCCCTGTTATAGACAAGCAATACGTTCTGCGGCTGGCGGTAATCCAGATGCTTTTCCAGATTGTCTACCTTCTTTTCTTCCATCCTGGCGGTCTCCGCATCCGCTATGGTCGCAAATCGATAACCGCCCACGATAAAATCGTCTTCGTTCCTGTCCATCCTGTTCTCCTGCATGTCTTTACGGATCTATATCTTAAAAATATTCATATTCTGCTCTAAACGTGTCGCCACATCTTTAAGCTGTGTCGCATTCTCGGAAATATTGTAGACAATGCTGCTCACTTCCGTGACAGAAGCGGAAGTCTCTTCCGTACTGGCCGCATTCTCTTCGGCGATGGCCGTCAGATTCTGCACCACGTCCACCACATTTACCCTGGCCTCATCCAGCTTTCTTGTCTTATCAGCGATCCGGTTGATACCATCTATAGATCCCGTAATGCCGGTCTGCACCTGCGCGAAAATCTCATTGGTACGTTCCACACTCTCGTTCTGGCTGTTCATGATCTTCCTCACATCTTCCATGGTAGCCACAGACTTCTGGGAATCTTCGATCAGGGAATCTATGATATTTTCAATCTGTCTTGCAGAATCATTGGACTGCTCCGCAAGCTTCTGGATCTGGCCTGCCACCACTGCAAATCCTCTGCCCTGTTCTCCGGCACGGGCCGCCTCAATGCTGGCATTGAGGGACAACAGGTTCGTCTCTTCCGCAATGGAAGTGATCAGTGTAGTCGCCTCCCTAATCTTCAAGGCAGACTCATTGGTCGTGTTGGTCTGCTCATATATGACATCAATGGCCTGTCTTGCCTGGTCGTTGATCTTCTCCAATGCTGTCAGTGTGACAAATGCTTCCTCACTGGACTTCTTCATGTCATTGGCATTGTCAATCAGATCATCTACCTCCTGGGAAGTCTCTTCCACCATATTGCCCATCAGAATGACATTTTCCGTAGCCTTCTGGGTCTCATCCGCCTGGGAAGAAGCCCCATCGGAAATCTCTGCCACTGCCTTTTCCACCTGTTCCACCGTAGTCGCTGTCTCAGATGCATTGTTATTCAGCGAATCCGATGCCTCAAAAAGCTGTTCGCTCTGATTCTGCAGATCGGACACGACATTCACCAACTGACCGCGAAGTTCTGCTACGGCTCTGCTCATCTGACCGGTCTCGTCCTTTCTGGCCGTCAGTTTCTCCTGCCCATCGATTTCAGAAAAGTCCATGTTCGCCAGACGGCCAACGACCTTTGTCACCCGACTGATCGGATTCACAATCTTACTGATAAACAAAAATCCTATGATGCTGGCAAGGATCACCATCACCACGGTACAGCATGCGCCAATAAACGTTGCCCGGTTTACCGTTGCCATCAGATCATCCTTATCCGCAGATACTACCAAAATACTATGACCGCGCTCGGCCACATAATAAGATGCATATTTTATGGCACCTTTAAACTCATATTCCACCACATTGGGTTCCGGCACCACACCGGATTTTAACTGCGTGACAATACCCTTGACCACTTCATTCTCCACCGGCTGGCCGACTTTATCCTTGGTCGGATGATAGAGCATCGTACCGTCCTCTGCTACCATATAAGCATAACTGGAATCCACGCCCCTGAGTCCAATTCCGCCGATAGTATCTGACAGACTGTTATACTCCATAGCCGTATTGTATCCTTTGGTCTCTATCTCGACATCAATAGATCCGCCATAGGCGACCGCCAGATCATACAGGTAACATTGATTTAATTCCATCAGAGGGATTCTGAGATTTCTGATAATGACTACTGACAGACAGACTGACAAGATAACCATTGCCAATACCATAGCCCCCACAATCTTTGTCCTGACAGAATGCAGGAAGTTCGCCTTATTGTTGTTTTCATTTGTTTTTCTTGTTTTCTCTGCCATACTCCGCCCTCTCTGTGTACTGATTATGTATTATAATATATTCTTATATATTTTACAGCAAAATAGGGAATGTGTCCAGCGAATTATTGGGATGATGCCGCGCATGCCCCGGGTGAAAATTTACTTTTTATAAACCAAATAAAACGGAAAAGAAAAACAGCCGTAATCCTTGATTTCTACAGCAAATCTTTGAATTCACGGCTGTTTT
>CAYUKT010000014.1:0-15178 GCA_964445285.1 uncultured Bacteroides sp.
TTTGATATACCTTGTTGGATTTTGTGGTTTCTTTCTGGATGGCCGGCAGCCTGATTTTTCTGGCGGTGCATGTCATCAGTTATTCTCACTATAGGCGGCAAGTGCTCAGGAAGGGAAAGGTTATAGAAGACAGGGACTTTTTCCAGCAGATGCTTGCCTTGAAACGTGAATTGCATATCGGCCGTACCATACGGCCGGTGGAATATTATAAGGCCGAAAACCCCATGATCATAGGTTTTATCATGCCAATCCTGGTTTTGCCTGAAGAACAGTATACCGAAGAAGAACTGTTTTTTATTCTGAAACATAAGCTGGTTCATCTGAAACGGGGGGATGTGTATTTTAAGATGCTAAGGGAGCATACGGAAAATAATGACACAGGAACCAAAGAGACGGAAAATGTGTCTGACCGGCCGGAAGCGGAAGCTGTGCAGAGGGAAGAATCCGGCATTTCAGGGCAGTCTACAATTCGTAGATTGCTCTTTTTATATGGATGTCGTATAAAAGAAGTTATAGACAGGACAGAAATATACAAAGTTCTTATTATGTGTTAGTGCAATGAGATGCTTCAGAATGGGGAAATTGGCATGGATAACATAAAATTTGGCAGATTCATACGGGAGGCCAGGCAGGGCAAAGGGCTGACGCAGAAACAGCTTGCGGAGCAGCTCCATGTTTCAGACAAAGCTGTTTCCAAATGGGAAAACGGAGCCGGTTTTCCCGACATTAAAATATTAGAGCCGCTGGCCAAGTGTCTTGGGGTGAGCCTCTTAGAGCTGATGCAGAGTGAAAGAACCGAGGAGCCGGAGATAGACAGGCAGGAGGCGGAACAGATTGTGGCACAGACCATCTCCCAGTCCAGACAGGAAGAGGAGTGGAAGCGGCGGATGTGGAAGGTTAAGGTACTTTTAGGAGCCTGTGCCTGTGGCATTCTCTATCTCATCTGTGTGGGAATCCGTTACCTGGCCGGACAAAAAAGCGAAACGGTTTCAGAGAGTCTCTGGGAGAACCAGAGCAGTGTCTGGTATGAAAATCCGGTGTTTTTCTATGTGTGGGCCGGGATTCTCATCATCCTATGCGGGGCCGGAGCGGTCTATCTCTTGTGGAAAAATGAGACCATACGGGAAGTGAAGATCGGTCGGCATAAGGTGAAGAGTTTTTTGACGATCCTCATGGATATGCTGGTGGTGTTCCTTCTCCATACGTATCTGGCCAATATTGCCAATAATGAACAGCAGCTCGCCATGCTGCCGGAAGCGATTCCGGTAAACGCCTATATCACTACGGCAGACGGCAGCAGGCAGTCCGGTATTTTTATCAAAGATCAACTGGTGCAGGGACTTCTGGATTCTGCTTATGTGGATAAACTGCAAATGGATGTGCGTCTGAAAGCGGGAGTTGATAAAGTCATACCCGGTGAGTGGCATACGCTGAATTTGTTTCTGGAAGGGGTAAACTGCATCGAGGCCCTGGGCGGCATTGAGGAAAGCGACATCGTGTGGAACACGGGGGAGAATGCTTCGATGTTGCAAGGCACGGCGGCAAAGTGTATCGTGTCCAGACAGCTTTTGGAGAAGAAGGGCTGGAGACTGGGGGATAAAGTAACGCTCTGCCAATGGTACTACTATCGCGAGGATGAGCGTTATGCCGAACTTTTTATGAACCCTTTGCAGACGGTGGAATACGAGATTGCCGGATATGTGGATATGAAGAGCGTGTGGAATGATCAGTTTGTGGTACCGCCGGATGTGATCGTACCTTTTCATGCGGTGAGGAATTCTTATGCTAAAGAGGGAATTCCCTTCTTTGCGAGTTCGGCTTCCTTTGTATTGGCAGATGCTCTGTATATGAATGAATTTAAGCAGGAAATGAAGGGACTGGGATTTCGGAGCGTGGCGCCCACTGTCCAGGACAATTCTTTGAATGGCGTGGCATTAAACGTCAATGATGCGGCTTTTATCAGAACGGCGGAGCATCTGCGGCAGGTGATTGACACCGTGTGGGCCTTTTTTCCGTTTTTGCTGATATTGATTGTGGGAGTGGGCTACCTGATCACGCTTCTGCTGCTGCAGAGCAGGAAAAACGAGATGGCGCTGCTTCGCTCTATCGGTCTGAACAGGCGCAAGTGCTTCCGGATATTTTGGGTGGATCAGCTTACTTTAGTGATCACAGGTGTTGTGGCGGGGAGTGTACTCTCGGTGTTGATCCAGGGGAATTATGGAGGCAGTTCCGCACTGGCCGGCGGCCTGGTGGGGATATGTTACATGGCTGGTAATAGTCTGGCTTTGTGGAAACTGATGGATGTGAGTGTGATGGAAGCATTGTTTGTGGAAGGATAACACATAAAGCGTAAGCTAAGCAGAAAAGGAGACAAGGAAAAATGGAGATATTGCGCGCGGAACATGTATCTTACAGTTATCAGAGCAAATATCAGAAGGTGGATGCGGTGAAGGATGTCAGCTGTGTTTTTGAAAAAGGGAAGTTCTATGCAATCGTGGGAGAATCGGGAAGCGGCAAGAGTACTTTCCTCTCCCTTCTGGCAGGTCTGGATCAGCCCTGTGAGGGAACCATTTATGTGCAGGGGGAGGATTTAAACGGCATGGACAGGGATGCCTACCGGTTAAACCGGGCGGCGGTGGTATACCAGGCCTTCCATTTATTTCCGCTTCTGACAGCTCAGGAGAATGTGATGCTGCCGCTGGAATTCAAGAAGATGCGTAAAAAGGATGCGGCCAGGCAGGCCCAGAGGCTCTTGCAGCGGGTGGGTCTGGAATCCAGGGTATACAGGCAGTTCCCGAAGATGATGAGCGGCGGGGAGCAGCAGCGGGTGGCTATCGCGCGGGCGGCGGCCGCAGGGGGAGAGATTATCCTGGCTGATGAACCGACTGGCAATCTGGATTCCGGGAATGAAGAAAATGTGGTGGCGCTCTTGAAGGAACTGGCCCATGAGGACGGGTACACTGTGATCGTCATCACCCATAACCAGAGGGTGGCGGATGAGACCGACCATGTATTCCGTATGAAGGACGGAAGTATGGAACAGGTACGCTAGTGAGAAGAATGCCCGAAGTGCGGCATTCTCCGCACAAATTTGCTACCTGCATATTGGGTAAGGAAGGAGTTTTATATGCTGCTTTTTAGAAATAGTATCCGTCAGCTTCTGCGTATGAAGGCCAGGGCAGTCCTGTTTTTGCTGCTGCTTACTTTTGCTTCCGGGCTTTGCAGTATCGGCAGGGGATTTCTGATCGCGAATCAGGCGAAAATGGAAGCCTATGAGGATTCCTTTATGACGATTGGTACGGTAGAACAGAAGGCGGACAGCGTAAGGGAACGGATGATATGGGACGCGGAGACCAAAGACTACCATATCTATAATATCTCTGTCTACAATTCCTATGTACCATTGTCTGTGCTGGATTTTGAGGGCGCGGATTATCTGTCCGGGCCAGAGAGAAGGTGCTTTTATGGCTCCTATATGCCCCAGTATGAGATGTATGGTACGGGTATGGCGATGAACCTGGGTGAGATTGTGGAAGGCTCACCGGTGGAGGATGCAGTTCCTGATCATCCGATCAAGTTTCAGGTGACCAGGGTTCTTGCCGGACAGGGGATTAGGGAGGGGAATGTCATCGACTTTTGCGATCACCGCAATCCGAAGCCGGAGATGCTCTATGAGGATAAGACCTATGTGATGTCCCTGCAGTATTGTCCGGGACATGAAGACCAGAAAGAATTTGAGGAGGATTATGTTTCGGAGTACAATCCTTATCCCGTGGTGGAATCTGATCAGGTCGATATAAATGGAAACGAAGTGCCGGATAAGGTGGAGGATGGCCATTTCTGTGATGAGGTAACGGAAGGGTTTTATGAATCGGACAGAGGACAGCGGTGGTTAAATGTGATCGCCTCGCGGGATTATATGCTGCACATATTTCCCGTAACAGGCACAAGTGATATTGATCTGATGATGGCATTCTACAACGGCAGCGCCTATATCAGCCAGGGAAGGGAGTTTACAAAAGAGGAGTATGCGTGTGGGGACAGGGTCTGTCTTGTGTCAGAACTTTTTGCCCAGCGTGCAGGGCTTGAGATTGGAGACGAACTACCTCTTGCACTTATGTATGCGAATTACGGACGGTCTCCGGGAAGGGCATTCGGAACGAATTCGGCCGCAGCGTTTTCGATGGTCAATGCCGAAGGGGAGATTTATCCTGTATTTGAGGAAGGTGATTATAAGATCATAGGGATGTACGGAGGGCAGTCGGGATTGCGGGACGATTACGGGCTGGGCTATAACGAGATTATTATTCCCAGCCGCTCCGTGAAGAACAGCGATGCGGACAACATTCTGGAAAGCGGCCCCATGACCGGGAACAACACGTCTTTCCGCATTGAAAACGGTACCATAGATGAATATATGGAGAAGTGGAGTAAGCTACAGATCCCCAATGTGGAGATTACCTTTTATGACAGGGGGTATTCGGAACTGGAAGCAAATATCAATAATATGAAGTATATTGCCAGACTGTTGATCGTTATGGGTGTATCCATGGTGCTGATGGTACTCGGCTATTTTTCCTGGCTTTTTATCCTAAAACAAAAAGAGCGGACTGCCGTGGAACGCTGCCTGGGTTTTCGAAAATGGCACAGCTTTGTATCCCTTTTTTCGGGTATTTTCCTGCTGATCCTGGTGGGAAGTGTGTGCGGCGCTGCGGCTGGAAGCTGCCTGTCGGGAGAGATTGCAGGGAAGATTGAGAAGGAAGCCTATTACGATAAAACTTTTGGAAACAGTACGGGGACAGATGCGGAGAATATGGAAGAAGTGTCCTATGAACAGGCAGATCCATGGAAAGCGGCGGCAGAGTGTTCCCTGGCGGTCATGGCGGCGGGGGCTGTGATCGCTGCTGCGGGAATTTATGGGAATCTGCGGAAGGAACCGATGGAGATGCTGACGGGGAGAGAGGAGTGACAGAGCAGCTTTTTGATAAACGAAACAGCCGTGTGCATATTCTGCTGTGAGATGAAGCAACAGGGATTTTACCACAGTTGTACCAGTATTGCAATCCACTCGTGTTTGCAGTATATTGGATTGTGGTCAGGCGGCGGGAAGCTGTCTGTTCACAGGGGACCTCGGATAAGCGGAGGATTTTCCCATACATAACCTTTCGGAATGGAGAAAATAATGTATAGAATACTTGTGGTGGAGGATGATGCAGTCATTGCAGAACAGATTCGTAAATATCTGGAAAGATGGGGTTACGAGGTGGAGGCTGTAAAGGATTTTGCGGATGTGATAGGACAGTTTGCGGCCTATGAGCCCCAGCTTGTGCTGCTGGATATCGGTCTGCCCTTTTATAATGGTTATTACTGGTGCGGCGAGATCCGGAAGATATCCCAGGTGCCGATCATCTTTATCTCGTCTGCGTCAGACAATATGAACGTGGTGATGGCGGTCAATATGGGCGGCGATGACTTTGTGACAAAGCCCTTTGATTTAGAGATTTTGCAGGCCAAGGTACAGGCGCTTCTGAGACGATCCTATGCCTTTACGGCGCCGGGAACTGTCCTGGAATATCGAGGTGTCCTGCTAAATATGACGGATATGTCACTTTCTTATCATAAGAAAAAGGAGGAAGATACAAATTCCCGGATTGAACTGACCAAAAATGAGTTTCGCATCCTGCAGACACTCTTCGAGGCAGCGGGCGGCGTAGTCGGCCGCGATATGCTGATGAAAAGACTGTGGGACGATGAATGTTTTGTGGATGACAATACCCTTACGGTGAATATGAACCGTCTGCGCAGGAAGCTGACGGAGACAGGGCTTTCGCAGCTGATTCAGACCAAGAAGGGTGTGGGGTATTTTCTGGGAGGCGAATCATGAACAAAAGATTTTCCATACCGGCGGCATATCTGCGGGAGCGGATTATTCCGGTTTTCTTATATATCGCAGAGGCGCTTATTTTTATGATGATAGCTGCTCTGTATGGTTACGAGGGAGTGCTCGCCAACATGACTTATGCGCTGGGGGTGGCGGCTTTTTTGGGCGGCTGTTATCTGGTGTGGGATTATAGCAGATATCGGGGCAAACATCGGGAACTACAGCGGCTTCTTTCGGCGGAGGAGAGAAGCGGGATCCTGCCGCAGACTTCTTCGTCCATAGAGCAGGGCTACCAACAGATCATCACAGCCCAGGAGTCGGAGAAAAAGGAGCTGATCACACAGTTGGATGAGAGACAGCGGGACATGGCGGATTATTATACCATGTGGACGCATCAGATCAAGATACCGCTTTCGGCCATGGATCTGCTTTTACAAAACGGATGCAAAGGAGCAGGCGAAGCGGAAGATCTGCACACGGTCAGACAGCTTCGGGAGGAAGTGTTTAAGACAGGCCAGTATGTGGATATGGCGCTGCATTATGCCAGAATGGAGAGTATTTCCGCAGACCTTGCATTTACCAGGCTGGATGTGGCGGATCTGGTGAAAGGCGCGTTAAAAAAATATTGGATTCTTTTTAGCGGGGCGGGGCTGAACCTGCATTTGGAAGAGTGTCATACCCAGGTGGTAACGGACGCCAAGTGGTTTTGTTTTGTGATAGAGCAGGTACTGTCCAATGCCCTTAAATACACGAAAGAGGGAGCCATCTCCATTTACGGGGTGGATGAGACCGGCAGTCATGTGAAAGAAGGATGCCGTTACCTGGTGATTGAAGATACGGGGATTGGCATTGAAGAGGGAGATTTGCCCAGAGTCTTTGAGCGGGGATTTACCGGTTATAATGGCCGTATGGGGAATCAGTCTACAGGCATCGGTCTGTATCTGTGCAGACAGATCATGGACAGGCTGGGGTTATCCATCCGTGTGGAGTCCAGGCGGAATGAGGGGACGAAGGTGTTTCTGGGCATTGCCCAGGAGGAGATCCTTACAAAAATGTAAGTTACGATGAGGAAATGTAAGCCGGATACATGGCAGGGCATTTCCTTTTTGTTTATCATGATAATCACAGATAAGACAGAGGGAACATGTCTGTCAGATAATTTACTGATCTTGTCAGAAGGAGGACACTATGTCACTGCTAACAGTCAAAAACGTGAAGAAAATATATACCACCCGGTTTGGTTCCGTCAAGGTGCAGGCCCTGAATGATGTGAATTTTTCTGTGGAAGAAGGGGAATATGTGGCTATCATGGGCGAGTCCGGTTCCGGTAAGACCACGCTCTTAAATATCCTGGCATCCCTGGACACGGCTACCAGCGGGCAGGTGCTGCTCAACGGACAGGAACTCTCCAAAGTCAATCAGAAGGATTTATGTGCGTTTCGGCGAGATCACCTGGGATTTGTCTTTCAGGACTTTAATCTGTTGGATACCATGTCCCTGCGGGATAACATTTTCCTGCCTCTGGTATTGGCGGGTGTGCCTTACCGGGAGATGGAGGAACGGCTTACGCCGCTTTCTCATAAATTAGCGATAAATGATTTATTGGACAAATATCCCTACGAGGTGTCAGGAGGACAGAAACAGCGGGCGGCGGTTTGCCGGGCTTTGATCACGAGGCCGGATATTGTGCTGGCGGATGAGCCTACCGGAGCGCTGGACTCCAGGGCATCCGGGAAGCTGCTTCGTCTCTTTGGAGAGATCAATGGGGAGGGTCAGACTATCCTCATGGTGACTCACAGCATTCAGGCGGCGGCCCATGCGGGACGGGTGCTCTTTATTAAAGACGGCAGTGTATTCCATCAGATTTACAGGGGCGGTCATGACCGGGATGAGATGTACCGCATGATATCGGATGCACTGACTGTGATACAGGCACAGCAGAATGGAGGAGAGTATGAATAAAATGAAATTACTGCCGGTAATGGCTTACAGAGGGGTAAAGCAGAATAAACAGCTCTATCGGCCTTACCTGATGACTTGTTTCTTTTCCGTATTTAGTTATTATCTGTTTTCATCCCTTCTGCACAATGACCTGATGGAGAGACTGCCTAAGGCGGCCTATGCGTGGATGATGTTAAGTATCGGCAAAGGCCTGCTTTCCATCATTCTGCTATTGTTTCTGCTCTATGCAGGCAGTTTCTTACAGAAGAGGAGGAAGCGGGAACTGGGACTTTACAGCCTCCTGGGACTGGAGAGAAAGCATATCGGCATCATGCTTTTGTGGGAAAATGCCGGCATGTATCTGGTCAGTGCCTTTGCGGGTATCATACTGGGCTTTGTGTTGAATAAATTGATGTTTTTGTTGCTGCTTCGTATGTCGCGGCTAGATGTGGATGTGGCATTTTACTTTTCCATAGAAGCGGTTATGGAGACGCTTCGGTATTTTGCGCTGGTGTTTGTGTGTATTTATATCAAAAGTCTCTGGGGATTTTATCGGTTAAACCCCACCGAACTGATGTCGGAGAGTAAGAAGGGGGAAAAGGAAGTAAAGCACATCTGGCTGTGGGCTGTGACCGGAGTGATCACACTGGTGTGGGGGTATGATATTTCTGTCACCAGCAAGCTGGACAGTATGATCTTTACGGACTTTTTCCTGGCGGTATTCCTGGTGATACTGGGGACTTATTTCCTGTTCACTTCGGGAAGCGTGGCTTTCTTAAGAGTTTTAAAAGCAAGAAAAAGCATTTACTACAGGTCGGCCAACCAGGTGACGATTTCCGGTATGCTGTACCGTATGAAAAAGAATGCGGCGGGATTGTCCAATATCTGTATCTTTTCCACGATGCTCCTGATCACATTGACTTGTACGGTCACTTTGTGGATGGGGATGGATCAGATTGCTTATTATGACTATCCTTACGACTTGCAGGCGGACTATTCGGAGCACAGCGATGTGATTGAAAAGGCCGGGAAAAAGGCGGAGGAACTTTCGTTAAAATACGGGCAGGGCATACAAAGGCTGGATTACTACAATGCCATGAAACTTACCTGTGGCAGGATGCAGGGAAGCAACGCTTTCATATCTGCGGCAGATCTGCCCTTTGCAGATCAATATGGCGTTACCTTGCTTACACTGGATGACTATAATCGCCTGGAAGGACAGGAGCAGAGCCTGGAAGAGGGAGAAGTGCTTCTGTATTCCACCGGGATGCCTTTTGGCTTTGAAAGCGTCAATTTCATGGGTGTGGCAGCGTCCGTCAAAGAGGAACCGGCGCGGATTTATCCATATCCGCAGGCGAAAAACCGCATGTTCAATTTTACTTCCCAGTATGTGATGGTGGTGAAGGATGAGGAAGCCCTGAACAGGTTCGCACGGGCCTGGGGCGAAGTGAACGGCGTCACGGATTTTGACGATTTTTTACACCGGGGCGTGCGTCATCTTGGTATTCTATTGGACGGAAAAGAGGCGGAAAGAAATGACTTCATAGAAGAATGGTCAGTATGGTGCCAGGGACAGCAGGAATTTCTGCAGATAGAAAACGGTATGGAGGGCAGAGACGAGGACCGCGCCATGAACGGCGGGCTGCTCTTCATCGGGCTGGTCTTCGGGATCCTGTTCTTTATGTGCCTGCTGCTCATCATGTACTTTAAACAGGTGTCAGAGGGGTATGAGGATCAGAACAGTTTTGAGATCATGCGGAAGGTGGGCATGAGTGACGGCGAGATCAGAAGGACTATACACAGACAGATCCTGCTGGTGTTCTTCCTGCCCCTTGCGGGTGCGCTTTTGCACACTTCGGCCGGACTGGTGATGGTCAACGGCCTGCTGGCGGCCCTGCGGTTCTTTGATACCGGCCTGCTGATTCGCTGCTGCGTAAGTGTGGCGGCTGCTGTGGCGCTTTTGTATGTGGGCAGTTATCTGTTGACGGCGCAGACTTATTATCGGATTGTGAAGAGGTGAAAAGCCTCCGGGACCGTATGGAACAGGTTCCGGAGGGCTTTCTGTCAGGGTTCTTTTAAGCATGACTGTTTTTTCCATGAAAATATTCCTCGTATAGCTTTTTACGGTAGTCACTGTCATTGAGAACATGATTTACTTCCTCGGTTTTACCGGCATCTATCAAAGATTGGAGCAGCTGGGCAAGATTGTCTAAACCAGAATTAAGTCCTTCCCGGTAACCGATCTCCCGCCATTCTTTTCGTTCACTCTTCATATGTTTCTCTTCATCATATTCAAAAATACTCACCGCTATCGCCTCCGCACGATTCTTTAATAGAAAGTCAGAAAGGATTCCGTTTTCAATACAGAAATTTACCGCTTCTTCAACTGCTTCCGATAAAGGCAGTGTTCCTGCAAATGTTCTGACCTGAGCTACATACTGTGCATATTCCTTTAACAGACGGCATGCTTCCAGTAGTTCGTGGTTATGTCCCAGATTAATGTTATAGACGATTACTGTCAGTTCCAGAGAAGGTTTGTCCTGTTTCTTCTCAAAAGCGTCCGAGAGGTACAGAACCTGCTGTTCCGGCTGGAAATCCATCCCATTATAAAATACGACAAATCGGGGTGCCGGAATCTTAATAAGTGATTTACTATACAGGTTTTCGTCCTTGATTCGGTTCTGCAGCACCCTGGTCACATAGAGCAGATCCAGCAGATTTTTCTTCTCCCGGAAGAGCATTCGGAATACGGTATCTTTGTAGTTGCGCTGCACATGGTTTTTGTTCTGGTTTGTTACATTTGTTTTCGTTTCGTTCATTGGTGTCCTCCTTACTGATACCCGGCAGGTCTTTTTCGTGTGAAACTGACTGCCGGTGCAGGAGAACCGTTCCAGATACTCCTGCTTTTACAATGGTTAATTGGATTCAAAGCATGGATTTTCTGAAACTTAGAATAAAAATAGATGTTAATGATCTGTTCGGTAGAAAATATGCTTTTTTCTACTATAACATATAGTAAACGGAATTGCAAATGATTTATACACAATTTTATAACTACATTGTTTGGACCCATAAAATACTTCCGGATGCTCTTTGCATCGCTGCGAACGTGCAAAGCATACCTTCAAAAATGCAATCTGTGCCCATTCGCTGGAAAGATTAAGTGTTTCGTGTCTATAATGGCATAGCCGGTGATTGATGGATTAAGATAATAAACGGCTTGCAGGAGGCATATGATGGATGAGCAATGCGCATGGGTAAATTCAGGAAGGAAAAGACATCTGCGCATATTGGCAGCGATACTCTGCTTTTATGTAATGTTTACAGCCTGCCCTGATATTTTGACGATGCTTTTGGTCTCTGCAACGGAGGGACTGCCGGAGACGACAGGATGGTATGTGTCCGGTTTTACAGGGCTGCCGGAAGAGATCAGGGAGCAGGCTGTTCCCCTGGGTACCGGGCTGGAGGAACTATCGCTTCCCGATACCCTGGAGGCGGTAATGACAGAGGAACATCAGATTTCCGAAAATACGGAGAATAACGACAGCCATACAGAGGATACTGAGAAAACGGAAAAGACGGTTATCATAAGCGGTATCACATGGCAGTCCAAGCCTGCGTATGACGGGGACACGGAGGGAACTTATCTATTTATGGCTGTCTGGCCGGAAGAGTATGAAATGGCGGAGGATGTTTCTTTGCCGGAGATTACCGTGACGGTAACAGAAGAAGATAAGGATGAGGATTGGACAGTCAGTCAGGTGAATCCGGTAATGGAGAAAGTGTCGGGGACGGGGTATATTGCACGGGCCGGAGAGCCGGAGGCAGTGTGGCAGAGCACAGGAGGAAATGTTGACGCCGGTTCATTTAAAGATGCGGTGGATAACGTGCGCCAGGGCGGAATTATTGGGTTGTTAACAGATGTCATGGTGGAAGATACAACGATTATTTCAAAATCGATGACCATAACTTCATACGACTCAGACAGGATTTGCACGATAAAAAGCATAACTTCTGATACGGATGATGGAAAAGAGAAGGGGAGAATCTTTACAGTGAAAGATGTCAGCTCCTTCCAATTGCAGAATATCATTCTGGATGGCGGAAGAAACGAGGGTGTCGTTGGTTATCATCCGCTTATTTTGGTGGATAATGCTGGGGTTGATCTGAGGCAGGGCACCATTTTGCAGAATGCGGAAAATATAGATCAAAATTTGGGCGGCGGTGCTGTGAACATTAGAATGGGGATGGTCAGATTATACCCGTACGATGATATTGTGATCAGAAACTGTAAGGCGGTCCATGGCGGCGGGATAGAGATTAACAGCAAAGGGGATTATACAGCGGCAGGTTTTCTAATGGGCGGTGGCAGAATTGAGAATTGTGAGGCAGAAGACGGTGGCGGCATTTATGTAAATATCGGGATGTTTCGGATGGAGGGCGGAGAGATCAGCGGTAATCTTGCCACATGTCGGGACAGTGAAGCGGGAGGCACACGTCATGGCGGCGGCGCTGTTTATGTGGCAGGAGGGGCAGCAAAGTCAGAGGTGGCAGCGGTTCAGATACAGAGTGGCACGATCGCAGGAAACGAAGCGTATAATGGCGGCGGCATATTGCTGCAGGGTGCATATGCACAGCTTGAGATGCGGGGCGGCATGATAGAACGCAATGAAGCGTATAATGGCGGCGGCATTTCTGTGATCCGCGGAAACCTGAAACTCTACGGCGGTACGGTTACGGGTAATACAGCTGATCTTTACGGCGGCGGCATTTTAAGTGCAGGCGATTTCGCAGGTGTCGGTAAAATGAGTCTGATCGAACTGCGGGGAAATCCCAAGGTGTATGGAAATACTGCTGGAACTACCTTAGACCGGTTTGATAATCTGTATCTGGATGGAAATGAGGATGGAGGGATGGACGTGACATCGCCCATCGCGCTTACCGGGCCGCTTACGAATGGCGTACGGCTTGGTATGTCCCGCTGGATCTGTCCGGATGATGATGAGCATCCTTACAGGGATATGATCGTGTCGTCCAAAGATGTGAAGGAGTCATTAACTAACTATACAATGCAAAAAGCCGACTATGACAGGCTGGCACAGACGATAGAGGAGGAAAATAAACAACTGTATGCGGATAACATGGATCGATACGCATTTATTCAACATGATGGGAAGATTGTGATGGTACTTGCGGTAGACGTTACGTTGGATAAGGAAAAGCTGTTGTTTGAAGAGGCAGGTAAGACAGGTCAACTCAAGGCAGCAGTGACGCCGGGAAATGCCCCGATCAAAGACGTTACATGGAGTTCTTCCGATGAATCGGTGGCTAAGGTAGACGAGCATGGAGTCGTGACTGCCATGGGAGAAGGCGAGGCGGTCATCACGGCAACAACAGTGTCGCCTTATCAGGCGTCAGCATCCTGCCGCGTGAAAGTGGCGTCGTTTTATCAGGTAACCACCAAAGCCGGGCATGGGACAATTACTTACGAGCCGAAAGGACCGCTGCAGGAGAAGGAAGAGGTCTCGCTGGTCATCGTTCCGGAGGAGGGATATCAGTTGAAAGAGGGTTCGCTCAGAGCCTTTCAGTCAGGAAATGAGTCGATAGAGGTGACGATCCGGGAGAATAATACCTTTGTTATGCCTGACTATGATGTGACGGTCACGGCGGAATTTGAACCGGTGAAATCTTCCGGCGGCGGGGAATCGGGCGGCGGAAAGGACAAGGAAGATAACGGGGAGAAGGATATAGAGAACGGGAACGGGGATGAAAATGGATATGAGAATAAGGAGGAAGAGTCAATCGCTCCTCCGGTTGATGTATCGATGAAACAGGACGGGAACAATATAGCGCGTGCGCTGGTTGAAGGACAGGATGCGGGTAGATCCGGCAATGCCGATACAGACGGCGCGGATGCGTCAGACAATAGGAATATGGCAATTATAAATCCCCAGACTGGAAACGATATGCCGGTATGGTATATGCTGATGGCCGTATCCCTTATAGGGCTGGTGTTTTTGGGCGTGCTGGTGTATTCCTTCATGAAAATCCGTGCCTATCAGGCAGATTTAAGGAATGGCACGGAAGAGCTGGAAGAGATTATCGTCAAGGCAGGGATATCGGAAAAAACAGCGGATACCGGTGTGCGGAAAGGGCAGAAAGAACGGAAAGCGCCAAAAGAGGAGGCTGACAGCCTGTCGGTTGACCTGGAAAAGATCGATTTCGAGGCGTTACTGGAGATCAATAAGGATGTAGAGGGATGGATCGTATGTAACGGCTGTATTGTGAATAATCCCATTGTGCAGGCGCAGGATAATTCTTACTATCTGCTGCATTCCTTTATGAAGAGGGAGAACCGTGCAGGGTGTATTTTTATGGATTACAGAAATGAATCGTTTGAGGATAAAAATGTGGTGATCTATGGGCATAACACCACAGACCGCACCATGTTCGGCTCCTTAAAGGATGTGTTGAAGGATGATTTCTGGGCGGAAAAGGGACGCGATAAGATTTATCTGGTCGATACGGATAACTGTCTGAGGATTTATCAGATTTTCAGTTATTATGTGGTAGAAAACGAAGATTATTATATTACCACATCCTTTAAAGATGAGGAAGAATACAGTCAATTCTTGAAGACGATCAAAGGCAGAAGCCAGCGAAAATGCGGAGTAGCGGTCACAAAGGAGGATAAGATCCTCACACTTTCCACCTGTTATGGGACAGCGGGGGCCAAAAAACGGCTTGCCATTCATGCAAAAGAGATTCAGCCCCCGCAGTAACTCAGAAAAAAGCCCTCGGGACTGTAAGGAACAGGGTCGAGGGCTTTTCCAGTTATTTCTTAGCAATGGGAATCCAGATTTCCGCATAATAGTTTGCATCCATAGTTCCTTCCGGGTATTTGTCCGGCCGGTCGTACATTTCAAGGCAGTAGCCTGCCGCAAACTCATACTCTTTTAAGGCCGGAAGCCATTCGGAGAAGATGCGGGTGTTGAGACCCTGCATCTTCTCCTGGACGGGGCCGATGCAGGGAAAGACCGCCCAGGTGAAAGCAGGAATGGTCTTTACCACGAAACCCTCCGGGATATCCATGGCAGGATTGTAGATATCTGCGATCAGATATTCAAAACTGTCATGCCCCATAAAACAATCAATGTTCACACCAAACATGCCGTGTACATACCGGCCGCGGCCCTGGGCGTAATGTTCCTGCCAGAAAGCGGGGATATCCCGTTCAGCGTTCTCATAGTCGAAAGTGCGGGAAACGCCCAGTACCGTAAAACTTTCTTTCTTCGTAATCTTGTAATCCATCAGATAACCACCTTTCAAAGAGATTGTCAGTTTCAGCGGGGCAAA
>CAYUKT010000015.1:0-14765 GCA_964445285.1 uncultured Bacteroides sp.
TAGACGGCATGTGTGACGGAGCGTTTCTGACGGAAGAGTACACTTATGATGCGGCGATACTTGGCAAGTATTATCTTGACAGGTTAGAGGCAGACAATCATGTAACTTTGCAGTTTGATGTGCGTATAGATAGGATTATAAAGCAAGACGACCGTTTTCTGGTGGTGACACAGGCGGGAGAGGAATATGAGGCGCCGTTTGTACTAAACGCTTCCTATGCTTCTGTCAATCAGGTGATCGATCGGGTGGAGGGAATTCTCAAGAGCATGTTTGCCATTAAATATGAACTCTGTGAGATCATATTGTGCCGGCCGTCTCCGCAGTTGCAAAAAGTAGGCATTACAGTGATGGATGGCCCGTTTTTTTCCGTCATGCCTTTTGGAAAAACCGGTCTCCATTCCCTCACGGCTGTCACGTTCACGCCCCATATGACAAGTTATGAGGAAAAGCCGGTATTTCACTGCCAGCACGGATTTGATAAGGATCAGGCGGTGTGTTCGCCGGGGCAGCTTGGGAACTGTAATGAATGTGCGCACAGACCAGATTCGGCATGGCCGTATATGTCGCATCTGGCGGATAAATATTTGAGGCCGGAGTATACCTATGTTTATGAGAGGTCGTTATACTCCATGAAGCCGATTTTGAAAAGTTCTGAGGTAGATGATTCCAGACCGACTGCCATTGCGGTCATGAGTAAGGATCCAACGTTTATCAGTGTTTTATCAGGGAAAATCAATACAGTGTATGATCTGGATGAGTTTCTTGAGTGAAAGATGGGAGAAGCAAATGGAGGATGCAAGAGAAAAAAAGTTTATATCCGTGGTCATCTATCTGCATGATGTGGAAAAGTATCTGTATCGTTTTTTAGATACAGTCATTCCGGTATTTGAAGGAAATTTTGAGCAGTTTGAAATCGTGTGCGTGGATGACGCTTGTCAGGATCATACGATAGATATCTTAAAGAAATACATAGAGGAGCATAAAGTTAAGGCGATCGTTAATATTGTCCATATGAGTTTTTTCCAGGGGCTGGAAAGCGCTATGAATGCCGGACGGGATATTGCAATCGGGGATTTTGTCTATGAGTTTGACGATGTTTATGTGGATTATGATGTCCGGATGATCCGGGAAGTTTATGACAGGCTGCTTGCGGGTAATGATATCGTTGCAGCAAGCAGCGGGGGAAAGATGCGGCTTACGTCAAAAGTTTTCTATACTCTCTATAATAAAACGAATCGGGGAAATGGTAAGATTGGCCCCGAAACTTTCCGGATTGTATCCAGAAGGGCGATTAACAGGATTAAATCCATGGGTCAATATATACCTTATCGGAAAGCGGTGTATGCCAACTGCGGGTTACAGATGAATACGGTAATCTATGAGAGCAGGGATCGTATGGTAAGGACAAGGAATAAGGTGGTTTCCGCAGAACGAACGGCGCTGGCGCTGGATTCCTTTATCTATTTTACGAATGTTCTGGAGAGGGTGTCGGCAGTCATATCCGCATTGTTTCTTGGCCTGACGGTAGGAATGGGGATTTATATCATTTACGATATGTTTAATGGTACGAAGCCGGTGGAAGGCTGGTTGTCTACAATGGGATTTCTTGCCTTGGGATTTTTTGGCGTGTTTACGCTTCTTACCATCATATTAAAATATCTTTCCGTGTTACTGAATCTGGTTTTCAGGCAGCAAAGATACTTGGTAGCGGATATTGAGAAGGTGGTCAATGGATGAATGAAGTTATGAGGACAGGAATAAATATTTTATTTCCGGTATTAAATGAGAGGCTGAGGTTGCAGAAGGGGATTGATAAAACAATAGAATATATGCGCGAAAGCGTGAATATTCCCTATTGCCTTACCATACTGGATAACGGATCGGAAGACGAAACGCCTCAGATCGGCAGGGAGCTTGCGCGGAAATATCCGGAGGTGTCTTATGTGAGAGTCGGGGAGCGGGGAGTAGGCGTTGCCTTTCGCAAGGGGATAGAATTGAATGAAAGCGCTATCGTAGGGTATATGGATATCGATCTGTCTACGGATATTAAGTATTTGGGCCGGACTATTGCCCTGTTTCAGGAAAAGCCGGAACTTGCCTATGTGAACGGAAGCCGGTTTGCCAGGGAGTCGGATACCCGGGGAAGGAAGTGGTACCGGAAGATTACTTCCAAAGGCCTGGTCTTTTTGCTGAAAACGGTTCTTAAAATGAAGGCCACCGATGCGGTCTGCGGCTTTACTTTTGTCCGTAAGGAGACGGCTGAAAGATTGGTGGAAGTCTGCGGGGATGAGAATGGCTGGTTCTATACCATTGAATTTTTGCTGCGGGCCGAGCGTATGGGTATGGAGATTTATGATATGCCGGTAGAATGGCAGGAGGATTATAATACTACCGTAAAATTATGGAAGACGATCCGGAATTATCTTGTACAGATCTGCAGGCTGTACCGAGAGTTCAGGCAGGAAGAAAAGAGAGGATAAGATGCTCAAAAGAATCGATTTAAGCAGGGATTATCAGAAGCATAAAGAAGAATATCTGGCGGCGATCCAGATGGTATGTGAGGAGACTGCTTTTTCTGGCGGCAAATTTGCAGACCGGTTTGACCTGGAATTTGCCAGGTATTGTCAGGTGCCGTATGCGGCGGGCGTGAATAACGGGACGACTGCGCTTCACTGTGCCATGATGGCGCTGGATATTGGAGTGGGAGATGAGGTGATCGTTCCGGCCAATACTTATATCGCCACCGCATGGGCGGTCACTTATACGGGAGCGGTGCCGGTGTTTGTTGACTGTACGGCGGATACCTGGGAGATCGATCCGGATAAAATTGAGGAGAAGATCACGAATCGGACCAGGGCGATTATCGGGGTGCATTTGTATGGCCAGCCGTTTGAATTTAACCGGGTAAAGGACATTGCCGATCGGCATGGATTGTATGTGGTGGAGGATTGCGCGCAGGCGCATGGCGCCGGTTATGAGGGCAGGCTGGTGGGCAGTCTGGGTGAGCTGGGATGTTTTAGTTTTTATCCGGGCAAGAATCTGTATGCTTTCGGGGAGGGTGGCAGCGTTACCTGTCATAACAAGGCATACCATGATAAGATAACCACCATCAAAAATCAGGGCTGCCAGGTCAGATATTATCATGATGTCATTGGCTATAATTATCGGCTGGAAGGAATACAGGGGGCGGTGCTGAGTGTTGGCTTAAAGTATCTGCCGGGATGGACGGCAAAGCGAAGGGAGATCGGCAGGAGATATCTTTCAAAAATCCACAATCCGCTGCTGACCATGCAGACACACCCGGAGAACACGGATCCGGTATTCCATCTGTTTGTTATCACCACGAAGGATCCGGATGATTTTATTGCTTATATGGAGGCGAAAGGGATGGAGTGTAACAAACACTATCCGGTTCCCTGCCATTTACAGAAAGCTTATGAAGGATTGGGATATCATGCGGGAGACTGCCCGCAAGCAGAGCATCTGGCAGCGCACTGCGTCACACTTCCGCTGTTCCCGGAGATGACGGATGAAGAGATGGAGATGGTGATTGAGGCATGTAACGCATACAGTTATACCTGACAGCCATTTCTTGACTAACATTTTATATCATGCTACCATGTTTAATAATTTGTGATGCGGTTTTGATAAGGAGATACAGGGGAAGCGAAGATGTCAAAGAGTTTGCTGCAAAGAGGATATGAGAGATTACAACAATGGGTCACGCCGAAAAGGTTAGCGGTATTTCTGACAATTGTTTACGTATTGAGTCTGATCCCGCTTTTGTGGATCAGTTGGTACAATTATCCCAGCGCGGATGATTATACGATTGGGAATAACTGCAGACAGGTATGGATAAACAGTCATAATCTTTTTAAAGTGATTGGCGTGGGAATTGCGAGGGCTGTGGATGACTGGCTTCACTGGATGGGATATTTCACGTCTAATTTCCTGATGGCCATACCGCCAAATGTTTTTGGAGAGCGGGTGTATGTGATTACGGCCTGGATCATGCTTGGCATGTTAAGCCTGTCTACGATATACCTTTTACATAATATTTTTGTCAAAGTCTTTCAGGCAGATAAATATGTGAGTCACTGTGTGAGCATGGTAATGCTGTTCATAACGGTTCAGTGTATGGTGGGAAGGGTAGAGGCATTTTACTGGTACAGCGGTGCAGTAAATTATATGTTTTTACATGGCATGTCGTTATTCTTTTATGGCCTGTTAATTGCGATTGTCTATGATAAAGGCAGGAAGCGCACAGTCAAACTTATAGCGGCGTCACTGCTGGGCTTCTTGACAGGCGGCGGCAATCAGCTTACCGCATTAAATGTGGCCATTATTTTATTGACAGCGATTGGATGCATTACTTACCAGAAAAAATGGAAGAAATATCGGGTGCTGGCTGTACCGATCGGCCTGTTTTTCCTGGGATTTCTTCTCAATGTGGCAGCTCCCGGCAACTGGGTGAGGGCGGACAGCATAGAGGGGATGAATCCGATCAAGGCAGTGTTTGTCTCCCTTTACTATGGACTGCTCCTGTGTTTGGACCAGTGGCTGAGATGGCCGATCATTTTGATGGTCATCCTGTTGATCCCTCTTTTTTGGCATATGGCCCGAAGGACGGCGTTTGCTTTCCGGTATCCGTTTATCATTGTTGCCTTTGGGTACGGTGTTGTGTCGGCTATGCTGACGCCCGCTCTTTTTGCGGTGGGAAATATTGCAGCCATGAGACTGCAGGCGCTTACTTTTGCGATGTTTATTCTGGTACTGACGCTCTGTGTGGGATATGTGACAGGATGGGCCAGGAAAAGACTGGAGCAGGGCAGGCAGATAAAAGAGGCGGCTGCAGAATCTACTGGCTTTACCAGAGATGAGGCAGGGTGGCTGCTTGGCGGTCTGGTATTTTTTACCGTAGCATCCCTGATCATAGCCGTGCCGGATCCGCAGTATTTTGCGGCTGCTTCAGCGGTGAAGGATTTGATCAGCGGCGATGCCAAGGCATATGGAGATACCCTAAAGGCCAGAATAGAGATTTATAACAGCGGGGAAAAGAATGTGGAGGTCAATGTACTCCCGGCATGTCCGGAGTTATTGTATTTTGATGATATAGACGGGGATCCGAGGAACTGGAAGAATCAGGGAGTTTGTAGATATTATGGAATTGATTCCGTAACGGTCAAAGAAGGAGACTAAAAGGAAAATGATCATGAGACTGCCATTGCAGGGCATAACCTCTGCATCGGCAGTTTTTCTCTAAGGAAAGGTATTGGTAGCGTATGAGACTGCTTCATCTGGCGGATCTGCATCTGGGAAAAAGGGTAAATGAATTTCCCATGTTAAGAGATCAGGAACATGTTTTGGGACAGGTAGTGGCTTTGGCCTGTACGAAGGGAGTGGATGGCGTTCTTGTGGCAGGGGATGTCTTTGATAAAACAGTGCCCTCCGTGGAGGCCGTATCGCTTCTGGATGATTTTTTGACGAAACTGGCAGAACATCATATTCCGGTTTACCTGATCAGCGGTAATCATGATTCGGTGCAGCGGCTCTCCTTTGGCGCGCATCTGCTTAAGAAGAGTGGTGTCTATGTGGCTGGTGAGTATACCGGCGAGGTACAAAAGGTGAGCGTGGCGGATGCTTATGGTCCGGTGGATATTTATCTATTGCCCTTTATAAAACCTGCGCAGGTACGGGCGGTATGGAAAGAGGAAGCGCAAGCGGTAGAGACTTATCAGGAGGCGGTGGCCTTCGTGCTGCAGAAGACACAGATAGAACAGGAACATCGGAATATTCTGATGGCGCATCAGTTTGTGGCGGGGGCATCGGTCTGTGATTCCGAGGAACGGTCAGTGGGCGGACTGGACCAGATTGATGTCTCCTGTTTTGAAGGATTCGATTATGTGGCGCTGGGACATCTGCATGGACCCCAGCAGGTGGGGCGCAGGACAGTTCGTTATGCGGGGACACTCTTAAAATATTCTTTTTCAGAGATACAGCATCATAAGAGCATCACTTTCGTAGAACTGGGGAAAAAGGGCGAAATTGAAATACAGACGTTCCCGGTAAGTCCGCTTCATGAGATGCGGCAGATTCGGGGCAGTTATGAGGAAATCACGAAGCGGTCGAACTATGAAAATACGGATACGGCGGATTATATGCGGATCATTCTCACAGATGAGGAGGATATTTTTGATGCGGTGGGAAAACTGCGGGCAATCTATCCCAATCTCATGCGGCTGGAATATGATAATGCGAGAACGGGAAACAGCCAGATGATACAGACGGTGACGGCGGCACAGGAAAAAGGGCCGGCGGAACTGGCTTCAGAGTTTTTTGTAATGCAGAATAACAAGCCTATGGAAGAAGAACAGAAAGCCTATCTGGAGAACCTGATCGGGCAGGTGTGGGAGGAGAAAGCATGAGACCGCTTACATTGACATTATCAGCGTTTGGGCCCTATGCGGGAGTGACCCGGATTCCCTTTGAAAAACTGGGTGAACAGGGACTTTATCTGATCACGGGTGATACCGGGGCAGGCAAGACCTATCTGTTTGACGCTATCGTATTTGCCCTCTATGGAGAGGCCAGCGGCAGTGTCAGGGAGACGGGCATGCTCCGTTCCAAGTATGCAAAGGATGAGGAGGCCACCTATGTCCGTCTGCGATTTTTATTCCGGGGAGAGGTGTATGAGATTGAGAGGAAGCCGGAGTATCTGCGGCCTTCTAAGCGCGGCAGCGGGATGACGGCGAGCAGGCCGGAAGCGGTGCTCACTTATCCTGACGGCCATGTGGTGACAAAGACCAAAGAGGTGACGGAGGCGGTGGTCAGGCTGCTGGGGATTGACAGGGAGCAGTTTACCCAGATCGTGATGATTGCCCAGGGGGATTTCCTGCGCCTGCTTTATGCAAAGACGGAGGAGAGAAGCAAGATATTCCGGGAAATCTTCCACACGAGGGCTTATGCGAATCTGCAGGACAGGTTAAAGGCGGATGCCGGACGGCTGCAGATTCAGTGCGAGGACTACAGTAAAAGTATTACGCAATACCGAGGAGACATCCTTTGGGAGCCGGACAGAGAACCCAGGCAGGAGGAAATCCTGATGACGGAGGATCTGCTGCAGGCGCTCTCCGCTACCATCCGCTGGCAGGAGCAGAAGATGGAGGAACTGGATAGGGAAATGGCAGATTTTGATCGGGCCATAGAAGAATGTCATCAGCGCACGGGCAGCTTGGAAAGCCAGAGAAAACTGCGGGAAGAGTTAGAGCGGGCGCAGGAGGAGCTGGAATGTGTCATGCCGGGACTTTCAGCGTTAAAAGTACGTCTGGAAGAATTGGAAGGGCAGAAGGAAGAGATGGAGTGTCTGCGGGATGCCGTGAAGCGGGAGGAAGAGAGACTGCCAGAATATGATGAACTGGAGCGGCTGCGCAAAGAGTGGATTACAGCGCAGAAGGTTTTGCAGAAAAAGGAAGAAGACCTGACAAAGCAGAGGGCGGAAGCTGTGCGGATCCGGGAGAAGCAGGCTCTGGACAAAGAAAGGCTGGAATCCCTGCCGGAGATTTCTTCCCAGACTGTGCTCGCAGAGCAGACATTGACGCAGCTGCAGCAACAGGAGGAGGGACTGCGGGAACTGACCGGGCAGGTGCAGGAGGCGTCTGGTTTATACGAAAAGTTACGGGAGGCCCAGGTGCGTTACCAGAAAGCAGGCCTGGCGTATGAAAGGTTGAAGGCTGGCTATGAACAGATACAGAAGAAGTATCTGGATGAACAGGCGGGCGTGCTGGCACAGACCTTGTCGGAAGGAAATCCCTGTCCGGTCTGCGGTTCCAGGGAACATCCACAGCCGGCGGAAATGACGCAGGATGCGCCGGACCAAAGGCAGGTGGAGCAGGCTAAGGCGGATTGGGAGAAGGGCAGTGAGAAACGGCAGCTGGAGAGTGAGAGGGCCGGGCAGGCCCGGGCAGCGGCAGAGGGGATGCTGCATATCATAGAAAAGGGACTGGAGAAGGAAAGGATCGATCTGCAGACAATATGTCAGGAAGACGCTCAGGCTTTTCTTGCAATTGCCAGGGATAAGACTGGTGGG
Source organism: uncultured Bacteroides sp. (assembly GCA_964445285.1). GTDB lineage: Bacteria > Bacillota > Clostridia > Lachnospirales > Lachnospiraceae > UBA3282. Next base: position 8,087 of record CAYUKT010000015.1, read on the forward strand.
AAACTGGAAAGCATAAAAGCAGAAATTGCCGGACAGCAGACAACAGTCAGGAAATTACAGGAGACAAAGCAGGAACTGGAAAGGCTGCGTGAGGAAGCGCCAGGCCTGGAGGAAGCGTTGTTGACGGCGGAAGAGACCTACAGGGAAACAGAGAAAAAGATTGCGGAATGCCGGGCAGCATTGCAGGCGCTGGAGGATAGAATCGGGGAAAAGACAGCCGCGCTTCCGTGTACGGAGAAGAGACAGGCCGAAGAACAGGCAGCAGGACATAGGAAGCGGCTAAATGTTTATGATAAGGAACTGGCAGAGGTGCAGGGAGCGTACAAGGCGCAGGAGAAAAGATACCAGAACGCCCTGCAGAGGAAGGAGACATTATCCGGCCAGCTTGCAGGGCAGGAAGAAGGGATGCCGTTAGAGGTCGTGCAGGAACGGCAGCAGAGACTGGAACAGGAACGGCGGCAGCGGCAAAAGACTAAGGAACAGATATCCCACCGGTATGAGACAGACAGAAATGTCAAGACTTCTATAGGGAAGAAGAGTGGCCTCCTGCGGGAGGTGGAACACCAGTGGGCGATGGTGAAAGAATTGTCAGCAACCATGAACGGCACGCTTTCCGGAAAAGATAAGATTATGCTGGAGACCTATGTGCAGACTCGGTATTTTGACCGGATCATTCAGCGGGCCAACACCAGGTTTATGGTCATGTCCTGCGGGCAGTATGAGTTAAAACGGGCGGATCGGGCGCAGAACCAGAGGAGTCAGAGCGGGCTGGAACTGGATGTGACAGACCATTATAACGGGACAGTGCGCAGTGTGAAGACACTCTCCGGCGGGGAAGCATTCTTGGCATCCCTGTCCCTGGCTTTGGGATTGGCGGATGAGGTGCAGTCCAGCGCCGGCGGTATTTCCCTGGATACCATGTTTGTGGATGAGGGATTCGGTTCCCTGGATGAGGGCGCTTTGGAGCAGGCCATACAGGCATTGCTTTCCTTGTCGGAGGGCAGCAGACTGGTGGGAATTATTTCCCATGTGGGGGAACTCAAAGAGAGGATTGACAGGAAAATCCTGGTCACCAAGGAACCGGCAGCAGGCAGCAGAGCAGAGGTTGTGTTGGAGTAGACTATGCTGTAGACGGCAGATTTTTGCAGTCGGATTTGCTGCGCGGTTGGATTCTTTTGAATTCTTTGAGAGCGGGTTTGCGTCATGAGAGGTTTTGTGATATTATGAACTATTAAGGGATAAATGGTAGAAAAGTATCCCGGCCGTAACTGCGGCAGAATGTGAGGAAATATGCTGGAATTGAAACATATATCTTTCCAGGCGGAAGATACCGGGAAAGAAGTAGAGATTTTAAGGGATATCAATCTGGTGATCAAGGACCGGTTTGTGGCGGTCACGGGGCCTAACGGCAGCGGTAAATCCACCCTGGCCAAGATTGTGGCCGGCATCTTGATGCCCACGGAGGGCCGGATTTTATTGGACGGCGTGGATATCACGGAGAAATCTATTACGGAGCGGGCTAATATGGGGGTGGGTTTTGCCTTTCAGCAGCCTGTCCGCTTTAAAGGAATTACAGTGAAGGATATGCTCTCCATTGCAGCCGGTAAGGACACGGCTATGTCGGAAATCTGTTCTATGCTGTCGGAAGTGGGATTGTGTGCTAGAGATTATGTAAACCGGGAGATCAATGCCAGTCTCTCCGGCGGAGAATTGAAGCGTATTGAGATTGCCATGATCATGGCACGAAAGACGAAGCTGTCCATCTTTGACGAACCGGAGGCGGGCATTGATCTGTGGAGTTTCCAGAACCTGATCCGGGTGTTTGAAAAGATGTATGAGGAGACAAAAGGAACCATCCTGATCATCTCCCATCAGGAACGAATTTTGAACATAGCGGATCAAATCGTTCTCTTAGCGGACGGCAGTGTGAAAAAAGTGGGGACCAGGGAGGAACTGATGCCAGAACTTCTGGGTGTTGGAAAACCCTGCAGGACATTGACTGATAAACTGTAGAAATGAAGGTGATGTATCGTGGATGCAATACAGCAGAATCTGTTAGAGCAGGTGGCAGGCCTGCATGAAATACCTGCCGGTGCCTATAATATCCGTGCCAATGGGCAGATGGCAGGGCGCAATACGACAGCCAATATAGATATTATCAGTAAGGAAGATAAGTCCGGTATTGATATTAAGATTAAGCCGGGCACACGCTCGGAGAGTGTGCACATTCCGGTGGTTTTGAGTCAGAGCGGCCTTAAGGAGAGCGTGTACAATGATTTCTTTGTGGGTAAGGACTGTGATATCACGATCATAGCGGGATGCGGGATTCACAACGGCGGTGCACAGGCTTCGGAACATTCCGGCATCCATCGCTTCTTTGTGGAGGAAAATGCTAAGGTCCGCTATGTGGAGAAGCATTATGGATCCGGTGACGGCAACGGAGAACGGATCATGAATCCCACTACGGAGATTCATCTGGCTAAGGGCGCTTCCCTGGAGATGGAGACGGTGCAGATCAAGGGCATTGATTCCACGAAGAGAATCACCACAGCCACAGTGGAGGAGGGTGCTTCCCTGGTGATTCATGAGAAGATCATGACACATGGAAAGCAGTATGCGGAGACTGATTTTGTGGTAGAGATGGAGGGACCGGATTCCAGTGTCAATCTGATCTCCAGATCAGTGGCCAAGGAACATTCCAGACAGCTGTTCAAGAGCCGTATCATCGGTAACAGCAGCTGCCAGGGACACAGTGAATGTGACGCCATTATCATGGATGATGCCAGTGTCAGCGCGATTCCGGAACTGACGGCCAATGACATAGATGCCAACCTGATTCATGAGGCGGCAATCGGTAAGATTGCAGGAGAACAGTTGATTAAGCTCATGACGCTCGGACTCACGGAGAAAGAGGCGGAAGAGCAGATAGTAAACGGATTTTTGAAATGAGAAGATTTTTACAGCGTGCATTAAATCGAGTCGTCATTACGGCTTTCATTGTATTGATACAGGTAGTATTTTTCCTGTTGGAAATTTTGAAGTGGGGCAATTATTATGTGGGGATTGCCTTTGTTCTGCGTCTGCTCACGGTCTGTGCGGTAATCTACATCATCTGGCGGCCGAATAATCCGGCGGTAAAGCTGGCATGGGTGGTACCGATCCTGATCTTTCCGCTTTTTGGCGGGGTGATGTATCTGTTCTTTGGACATGTCATTGTGCCAAAGAAGTTAAAAGAGAGCATGGGCAGGACCAATGCGCTGGTGCAGAAGAATCTGGTGCAGGATGAAGCTGTGCGGGAAGCGCTTGTCAGGGAAGATTTGGCGATAGCCAACCAGAGCGGCTATATTCTGAAGTATGCGGGGACTCCTGTCTGGAATCATACGGCTTCCACTTATTTTGCAGACGGACTTCCTTATTGGGAGGCGCTGCTTGCAGATCTGGAGCAGGCACAGCATTTTATCTTTCTGGAATATTTTATTCTGGGAGAGGGCCGGATGTGGAACACGGTGCTAGAGGTGCTGGAGCGGAAAGCCAGGGAGGGCGTTGAGGTCCGGCTGATGTATGACGATGTGGGGAGTGTTTTTCTCCTGCCCAAGAACTATAATGAGATCATTGAAAAAAAAGGAATCAAATGTGTGGCCTTTAACAGATTGGTACCCTTCCTGTCTCTGGTGCTCAATAACAGGGATCACAGAAAGATTGTGGTGATCGATGGCAGAGTGGGCTATACCGGCGGTATCAACATGGCGGACGAGTATATCAATGACGTTCATCCGTATGGGGATCACTGGAAGGATACGGGTATCCGTATTGAGGGCGAGGCTGTCTGGAACTTTACTGTGATGTTTTTGAATATGTCCCGCTATACGGAGGAAGACTATGGCAGATACCGCTATCATTTCAAAGAGCCTGTTTTAGCGAAGGGCTACGTGCAGCCCTATATGGATACCCCTCTTGACGATGAGATCCTGGGGGAGAATGTCTATCTGAACATGATTGGAAACGCCAGAAAGTATGTGTATATCTATACGCCTTATCTGGTCACGGACAATGAGATGATCACCGCTTTGAAGCTGGCGTCCAAGCGGGGCGTGGATGTGCGGATTGTGACACCGGGGGTGCCGGATAAGAAGTTTGTCTACTCGCTGACGCAGTCCAATTACCAGAACCTGATCGAGGCCGGTGTCAGGGTTTATCAGTATACACCCGGATTTATTCATGCCAAGTGTGTGCTTAGTGATGATGAAGCAGCTATTGTGGGCACCATCAATTTTGATTACAGGAGTTTTTATCATCATTTTGAGTGTGGTGTATTTTTGTATCGGGCGGATGCGATCGGGGCGTTAAAAAAGGATATGGAAGAGACCTTTGCCGTATCGGAACAGATTACCCTGGAATGGTGCAGGGATAAGTTTGTCAAGATCAACGTTATCGGCCCCATACTCAAATTGTTTTCACCACTGCTTTAAGGCAAAGAAAGGGACATGGTTACTTTATGATAAGATTTATCAAGGTGATTCTATGGAATCTTCCAAGAATCTATATGATTCCCAGAATGGAATATATGGCCAGACATGCGGATCGTTATGGCGAAGAGGAATGCTATGATTATGCAAGACTGGCAATCCGGCGCATGATGCGGGCCGGACATATCACAACAAAACGGTACGGTACGGAAAATCTGCCCAAAGAGGGCGGGTATCTGATCTGTCCTAACCATCAGGGTAAGTATGATGCGCTGGGGATTATGTTTGCCCATGAGAAACCCTGTTCCGTGGTCATGGACGATGCCAAATCCCATGGTATTTTAGTCAAACAGTTCATTGACATGGTACATGGCAAACGGCTGATTAAAAATGATTTAAAACAGTCTGTCAGGATCATCAAGGAACTTGCAGAGGAGATGAAGAAGGGACGTAAGTTCATTATTTTCCCGGAGGGCGGCTATTTTCACAATCACAATACGGTTGGGGAATTTAAGCCGGGATGCTTTAAGAGTGCCCAGAAGGCAAAAGTGCCTATTGTACCGGTGGTCCTGATTGATTCTTACAAGGTGTTTGAGGAGTGGACGCTGCGGAAGGTGGAGACGCAGGTACATTTCCTGCAGGCAATCTCCTATGACGAGTACGGAGGCATGACCACGGTAGAGATTGCCGAGATGGTAAAGAGCAGGATCACAAACAGAATCACGGAAGTGTTAAACCCCGCATAACTGCGGGGTTATAGTTTAACTATGGGCGTTTTATATTCACTGATTTCAGGGGCATCAGCCTGTCCGGGAAATTTGGAACGCACAATCCCCTGATAGATATGGCTTGCGTATATGTCCTTTTCCAGCATGAGCATACCCGTGGGCGTCAGCAGGCCTTCGGCATCCGCCAGCTTGGAGAGCAGGGGAACGGAAGCCTTATGTTTGATGGCGGAAAGGAGCGGCCCTGCGCTTTCCCTAAACCCCAGCATACGCGCATAGAAAATCTGGTCTTCCGACAGGAAAAGTGACAGGTCTTCCTGACGAATCTGCAGCAGGATATGCACCAAACTGCGGGCAATTCGGGTGTATGTGCGGTTTTTTGATTTTAACAGGTCGCAGAAAGAAGGAAAATTTTCATACTGCGGCAGGTATTTGACGATGCGGTCGGATAGTTCCCTGTCGATGTCGGAATGTGCCGTAAACTCCCCGGAAGGTTCTGAGAGCAGACGATAATGCATCAGTAAGGACAGGTCGTCCGCAAAAACAGGATAGGTCCTGGCATATTGTTCTTCCATTAACTGGCGGGCACTGGCGGGCACTTGGTTCAGGATTACATCGGGCTTATCGGAAGACTGCAGTGCTTCCCGAATTGCCCGCGCAGAGCAGAAATCTGTCTGCAGGCTGTTGTCATGATAGGAAGAACCGGCCCGGCGGATACTGCAGGGTGTGATGCTGCTGTTTCTTTTTAAAAGCGCCTTACAGTATTCAATGCCAAGGATATTGTTGGGAGTGGTTAAGATATCTATGTAAGCCGTCAGGTGGGGCGCGGATGCCTCAATGGCGGCGTTTCTAGCCTGCGGATAGGAATGTCCCATGCGCAGCTTATGGTCTAACGTCTGTTTAAAGGCCTTATCTTCGTGTAGCAGAAGTTTGGCAAATGAGCCAAGCAGTTCTACATCCCCGCACTCGCTTCCAAAACAGAGGCTGTCCACCACGCCCAGCTTGTCAAGAAGCGCCACAGCGCCGCCTGCAAAATATTCCGCACTGCCAAGCGCATAGTAGGCAGGCAGTTCTAACACCAGATCCGCACCATTGGCAAGGGCGATCCTGGCGCGCTGATACTTATCCATCAACGCGGGAGCGCCGCGCTGTACAAAGTCACCGCTCATGACGACTATACAGTAGTCTGCACCGGTGATTTCCCTGGCTTTTTTGAGGTGATAGGCATGGCCGTTGTGAAACGGATTGTATTCCGCAATGATACCTACAGTTTTCATGGTTAGCGTATCCTTTCCCCTTAACACGATAGATTATCTATAAATAGTCTAACATAAAATGGTAAATTTGTATTGTTTTTTTATAAAAACAGACAAGAAAATCCCTTGTCTACAGACCGGTAATTTTGTATGATAAAGGGGTGAAGATAAGCCAGGGGGGCTTACTGTATAAAAAGGAGGATAAAACTATGTCTTATATCGATTTGATGAA
>CAYUKT010000016.1:0-11126 GCA_964445285.1 uncultured Bacteroides sp.
CAGTAAGTGTGTTGAATAATAATACAAAGACTCCATGGTTTTCTGTGGAAGAACGTGTTAGAATGTTAGAGGAAGCGACTAAAGATATTACCAATGTGACCGTGGATTCCTTCAGTGGTCTGTTCATCGATTATGCGGACAGGAAAGGCATTCAGGTGGCAATCAGGGGATTGCGCGCGATCACAGATTTTGAGTATGAACTGCAGATTGCCCAGACTAACCGCAAATTTTCCGATGGAAACCTGGACACAGTGTTTTTGACTACGAGTCTGGAATATGCTTATTTGAGTTCATCGACCGTCAAAGAGATTGCCAGTTTTAATGGAGACATCTCCAAGTGTGTGCCGGATTTTGTGGCCGGACTGATTTATGAAAAATATGGATTTAGCAGATAGGAGTAAGCATGAGCAGTAGAATCGAACAACTTATCGATGAGATTGAAGATTACATTGACGGCTGCAAATACCAGCCCTTATCCAAGACTAACATAATCGTAAATAAAGAAGAGATTGACGAGCTGCTCAGAGAGCTCCGCATGAAGACACCGGATGAGATCAAGCGCTATCAGAAGATTATTTCCAACAAAGAGGCCATCTTAAATGATGCCAGGGCCAAGGCTGAGGCGCTGATTCAAGATGCAACGGTACAGACCACGGAACTGATCAATGAACATGAAATCATGCAGCAGGCTTATGCCCAGGCCAATGAGGTCGTGCGGATGGCGACCACTCAGGCACAGGAGATTCTCAATAATGCAACTATGGAAGCCAATGGAGTACGGACTTCCGCCATGCAGTATTTAGATGATATGCTCTCTAATCTGGAAAGTGCAATGACTGCCACGCTCACTGCCACCACGGAACACTATGAGAGTTTCTTCAACACGATCAACGGCTACAATGAAATCGTGAAAGCAAACCGTGCAGAACTGCGTCCGGTGGAAGTGGAAAAAATGTTAAAAGAGGCGGAGGGAGATACAGACTCCGGTCCGGAATTAAACCTGATGTAGCTACATAATTATAGATATGGCCAGAGCGAAATAGCCGGTTTCCAGGGAAGCCGGCTTATTCTTTTCATAAAGGAGACTATGAGACATTTTCCAAATTATTGTAAACAAATATCCAAATGTCTGCCTGTTTTGGTATTGTGTATCTTGGCAGGTATCTGCCTTTTTCCCGCCGAAAGGCTCTCTGCACAGGAGGTGAATCCCGTCCCGGAAGAGGCGCCTGTAACGGAAGTACAGCCATTGGCAACAGAATCTGCTCCCATCGTCATTGTCTTAGACCCGGGACACGGCGGAGAAGGGGAAGAGGGCGGTCTGTATGAAAACTTCGTTGAGAAAGATATGAATCTCATTGTGGCAGGCGCCATGAAGGCAGAGCTGGAAAAATATGAAGGTGTCACAGTCTATCTGACCAGAACCGGCGACCAGAACCTTACCCTGGCACAGCGGAGCGAATACGCAAAGAGCGTCAATGCGGATATGATGTTCTGTCTTCATTTTAATCTTTCCGGATCGCATACCTTGTTCGGTGCGGAGTGCTGGGTATCCGCCTTTGGAGAAGAATACAGCAAAGGCAGGAGCTTTGCCGAAGTTGAGATGGCGATGCTGGAGGATTTAGGGTTATATTCCAGAGGGATCAAAACCAGACTCAAAGGGGACGGCACGGATTACTATGGTATCATTCGTACCGCTTCGGAATTGGATCTTACCTGTGTGCTGATCGAGCATTGCCATATGGACCATCCAAATGACCGCTCGTTTTGCGAGGGCAGGGAGCAATGGGAGGCTTTCGGACGGCTGGATGCCACTGCCGTTGCCAAATACTTTCATCTGAAATCAGATGTTTTGGGCGTGGACTATAGGGATTATCCCATCACGGCTGTGCCGGTGCCCGATTATGTGGTAAGCCCCGACACGACACCGCCTGACGTCTGTATCATCGATTTCGTGTCTCAGGATATGACAAACGGCGAGGTCGCGATACAGCTCTCCGCCGCAGATTATGACAGCGGTATGCTCTATTACGCGTACAGCTATGACGGCGGTGAGACGTTCTCAGATTTACAGCCCTGGAATGACAGATCACAGGACACCATCACCTTTACGATGCAGGTGCCGCCCCATATTCTGCCGCAGATTATGGTAAAAGCTTATAACGGTTATGACCTCTCCACCGAGAGCAATAGCATTTCCCTGCCTTCCATGGATTATAAAACCGAGGAAGAACTGGCGGAGGAGCAGGCGCAGAAAACCGCGGAGGAATCCGTGGAGGAATCCGCAGAATCTGACGATTTCCCTGCAGATGACGAGGCTTCATCCATTGAGATGCCTGCGAAGAAATCGGTGGAAGTCCGCCGGGTTTCTGTTACGGAAGAGACTGAGCCGGTATCCGTAGAATATTTTCTGATGGTGTGTCTGGTGTGTGTGCTGCTGGTGCTGGGCATGGCCCTGTCTGTGATCTTTCTTCTGCGGTATCGAAAGAAATACCGCCGTAAAAGAAAGAGAAGGAAACCTTAAAAGGGGCGCCAGAGCAGATAACAGAGCGCTGTGAGTCCGGTCTGGACCAGTTTATGGAATAGATAAGGCCGTATGGAAAGTTCCGTGTGCTGAATCATACTATATGTCTGTGCGATACAGGAAAACCCGCCGAATGGAAGCAGGATCAGTACCAGGTACGGATGAATGTGACCGCATCGGTCAATTCCACTTGTGATCTCCAGCACACAATTATAGAGATAGGAGACAAACGGTGGAAGATGCCCAAAGGGTACAAAAACAATATTCAACAGATTAAAAAATACCATATAACCGCCCAGCCTGCCGATACCTGACAGGCCGGAGACCACAGAGGCATCTATCGCGGCTAGAAAAGGCAACGCCTGCTCCTGACAGGCAGAGGGAAGCGTGTCAGTCATCTGTATTTTGGATGCATGGATCCGCATGACCGCCATGCCATAGAGCAGTGGAATCCCATACATGATACAGAAGGGAATAAAAGGTTTGGTGATACCCAGTACCGGCACCACAAAACTCAGGAAATAGATGGGACCGATATTGTTACAAAAGGAAAGCAGCAGACTGCCTTCCCGGCGCGACAGCTTCCCTGCCGCAAGCAGTTCCCCGACAATGCGGGCTCCCATGGGAAATCCGCACAGAAATCCCATCAGGATTGTATAGGTGCCATTAGGAGAAGTGCCGTAAAGGCGGTGACAGAACGGATGAAACAGCTTCACGCATCTATGGGTCAGGTTCATACGGATCATGATGCCGGAAAGGATCATAAACGGCAGCAATGTGGGAATCATTTTATCAAACCACAGAACAAGTCCTTTAGAGGCATATTGCAGGGATAAAGCTGGGTACGCCAACAGTAAGATGATCAGATAAATGCCAAACGCCGTAAAAAGAAACGGATATACTTTATCAGAAAAGGTCTTTATTTTAGACATGATTATCCTTTCTGCCCTATAGCAGGTGCTGTTTCGGCGGTCAGCCGCATTTACTAATATATATTCAACAGAGGAAAGCAAAAATGATAAAAGCAGTGATATTTGATTTAGACGGTTCCCTGGTGGATTCCATGTGGATCTGGCGGGCCATTGATATAGAGTATCTGGGTCGTTTCGGCATCGCACTGCCGGATAAACTGCAGGCGGATATTGAGGGCATGAGTTTTTCAGAGACTGCCGCCTACTTTAAAAAGCGTTTTGCCCTGCCGGATGATCTGGAGAAGATCAAGGCGGACTGGAACAGCATGGCCTGGGAGAAATATGAACGGGAAGTTCCTTTGAAAAGGGGTGTGACAGAACTCTTAGACTATTGTAAAGCACAGGATATCTTTCTGGGTATTGCCACCAGTAATTCCAGGCAATTGGTGGAGACTGTGGTACAGGCACATCACCTGGAATCTTATTTTGACTGTATCATGACAGCCTGTGAAGTGGAAAAGGGCAAGCCGGCCCCGGATATCTATCTGGCGGTTGCTGATGTGCTGCAAGTGGATCCGGCAGAATGTCTGGTGTTTGAGGATATCGTGCCGGGGATTCAGGCCGGGCTTAACGCCGGTATGCGCGTATGTGCGGTCTACGATCAATATTCCGCTTATCAGGATGAAGAAAAAAGAAGACTGGCGGATTATTATACCTATGAATTTAAGGAGTTGATGGAAGATGGGATTTTTACCGGTCAATAGGGAAGAGATGGCACAGATGGGCTGTGAACAGCTTGATTTTGTCTATGTGATCGGGGATGCCTATGTGGATCATCCCTCTTTTGGCCATGCTATTATCAGCCGGGTGCTTGTGGCTCACGGCTACACAGTGGGCATCATTTCCCAGCCGGACTGGAAAGACGAACAAAGCATTACTGTACTGGGACGGCCCCGCTTGGGTTTCTTAGTTTCCGGCGGCAATATGGACTCCATGGTAAACCATTACTATGTCTCCGGCAAACACCGGCAGACTGATGCATATACGCCGGGAGGAAGGATGGGAAAACGTCCCGATCATGCCACAGTTGTTTATGGCAATCTGATCCGGCGTATCTATAAGAATGTCCCTGTGATCATCGGCGGCATCGAAGCCAGTCTCAGGAGAATGGCCCACTATGATTATTGGTCAGACAGTTTCAAACGTTCCATTCTCTTAGACAGTCAGGCAGACCTGATCTCTTATGGGATGGGAGAGAAGTCCATTGTGGAGATTGCAGACGCCCTCGCAGGCGGTATCGCCGTGCGGGATATCACCTTTGTGCCGGGCACCGTCTATAAGACACGGGATATCACCGGTATTTATGATGAACTTTTACTGCCCTCTTATGAGGAAATGAAAGAAAATCCCCGGGAATATGCCAATAGCTTTAACCAGCAGTATCAGAATACAGATCCCTTCACAGGTAAAACCCTGATTGAACCCTATCAAAGCGGTATCTATGTGGTGCAGAATCCGCCCCAGCCGCCTCTGACCATGCAGGAGATGGACGATGTCTATGATCTGCCGTATATGCGCACTTATCATCCTTCTTATGAGAAAGAGGGCGGTGTGCCAGCCATTGAAGAGATTAAGTTTTCCCTGATCAGCAACCGGGGCTGTTTTGGTGGTTGTAATTTCTGCGCCCTGACCTTCCACCAGGGAAGGACGGTACAGACCAGAAGTCACGATTCCCTCCTGCGGGAAGCAAAGAGGATGACGACTGATAAAGAATTTAAAGGCTATATCCACGATGTGGGCGGTCCCACTGCAAATTTCCGACACCCTTCCTGTGAGAAACAACTGACACAGGGGGTCTGTAAAAACAGACAGTGTCTCTTTCCGGATCCCTGTCCCAACCTGAGGGCGGACCATAAGGATTATCTGACCCTGCTTCGCAGTCTGCGGGCACTGCCCGGCATCAAGAAGGTATTTATCCGTTCTGGGATCCGCTTTGATTATCTGCTGGCCGATCCGGATGACACGTTCTTTCGGGAACTGGTGGAACACCATGTGAGCGGACAACTCAAAGTGGCGCCGGAACATATCTGCGATTCCGTATTGTCCAGAATGGGCAAGCCTTCCCGGTCCGTCTATGAGCAGTTTGTGAAAAAGTATTATAATATCAATGAAGAACTGGAGAAAAAGCAGTTTTTGGTGCCGTATCTGATGTCTTCCCATCCGGGTTCCACCTTAAAGGAAGCCATTGAGCTGGCGGAGTATCTGCGTGACACAGGCCATATGCCTGAACAGGTTCAGGATTTTTATCCAACGCCTTCCACGATGTCCACGGTCATGTATTATACCGGTATCGATCCCCGCAGCGGACAGAAGGTCTATGTCTGCCGCAATCCCCATGAGAAAGCCATGCAACGGGCATTGATCCAGTATCGGAAACCCGGCAACTACGAACTGGTGAAAGAGGCATTGTGCAAGGCGGGACGGCAGGATCTAATCGGTTTCGGGCCAAAGTGCCTGATCCGGCCGGAAAATAAACCACCTAGGAAAAAGGCGAATGAAAACCCCAAATCTGTCAGGAAAAAGACTATTCGGAACGTACATAAGAGTAAGTCCCAAGAAATAATGTAAAGAAGTAAAAAGGAATGATGTCCACATGAATATAGCGATTATTACAGGCGCTTCCTCCGGTCTTGGAAGCGAATTTGCAAGACAAATGGATCAGATGCTTGGCAAGACAGACGAAATCTGGCTTCTGGCCCGCAGTAAGGATGTGCTGGAAGAACTGTCCCATTTCCTGAAACACAAGACCCGTGCCATCGCCATTGATCTGACGGATGAAAAAGCTTTATTGCAGTTTGAGGAAGTACTTGCCATCCAAAACCCTAGGATTACGGTTCTGGTAAATTGTGCCGGTGTTGGAATTCATGGGGTATTCAGCCGGCAGAGCAAGGAAAACATAGATGCCATGATAAATCTCAATATTGTGGCCCTGACCAGCATGACCAGGATCTGCCTTCCCTATATGAAACAGGGAAGTAAGATACTGCAATTCTCCTCTGGGGCGGCGTTTGTGCCGCAGGCGGCCTTTGCAGTCTATGCCGCTTCCAAAGCTTACGTATACTCTTTAAGCCGGGCACTGGAGCGGGAGTTAAAGGACCGGGGCATCACCGTGACGGCAGTCTGTCCCGGCCCGGTCAACACACCGTTTCTGACCCATGCCTATGGTAAGACTTATCGACTGCAGGGTCTGAAAAAACTTACCATGCTGGAGACCGGCTGTGTCGTATCCAAAGCCATCCTCGACTGTAAACACGGCAAGACTGTATCAGTCTGCGGCCTGCCCATGAAACTCTTATATCTGGCCACCCAGAGCGTACAGAATCTCTTACAGAACTTTTTCTGATACAGGGAAAGTAAAAGGATTTAAAATATGCACTGTGAATAAATACACAAATGCAGGAAAGGATCATCCATGTTTTTTAAAAAGGCAGCACCAACACAAATAGGATCCTATGATCCCCAAAACGAAAAACCCATCCTCAAATGCAGCATTTGCAATGGAGAGCAGGTCGCCGGTTTTAAAAATCTCCACACAGGTGAATTCCGCGAGATCATGCTGATTCGAACCCCTGCGGATCTTACACACTTCAAAGAAACTTATCAGATCACGGAAGTGACCAAAGAATATTAACCGGAGGAAAATACAGTATGACAGCATTGATTCATAAAATCCTGACACCGAAAGGGGCTTACGGCTATCTGGAAAATCGTAAGATATACACAGCATGCAGGACCGTGTTGTTCTTTTTGCTCTGTGTGGGCCTGTATCTTGCAGGCTATCTGACCACAGGCACCAATCGGAACCTGCTCACGGTAGTGGCTATTTTAGGATGTCTGCCGGCTTGTAAGAGTGCCGTGAACTTCATTATCTTTATCAGGGCAAAAGGATGCAGTGAAGCTTTGCGGGAGAAAGTCCATGGCTATGATGAATGCCTGCAAACCATATATGATATGTATTTTACTTCTTATCAGAAAAATTACCCCATCAGCCATATGGCCTTAAAGGGCCGTATTCTCTGCGGCATCACAGAGGATGCCGGATGCAGCTGTCAGGACGCGGAAAAACATTTGGAACAGATGCTTATTCAGGAAGGTATTAAGAACGTGACGGTTAATCTTTTTTCTCAGGAAGATAAATATATTGACCGACTCAGTCGATTGGATGATTTGAATATAGATGCAGATAATCAGAAAGAGGAGGACATCCTCCGCTTATTGTTTTCCATTTCACTCTAAGAGGGCAGGAGACGATCATGTATCTCAGACAGATTACGGACCGCGAGGCCGGGCAGCGTCTGGACAGATATCTGCATAAGCTGTTTCCAATGGCTGGCACAGGATTTCTGCATAAGATGCTCCGCAAAAAAAATATTACCTTAAATGGCAAAAAAGCCGAAGGAGGCGAGAAGCTTGCCGCCGGCGACCAGATTACGGTATTTTTTGCAGAAGAAACCTTACGAAAATTCATGGGACAGGAACCAGGAATATCTCCGGTGGAAGAATACCGCAGGGCCGTACAGGCATATCCGGAGATAGACATTCTTTATGAAAATGCCCATATTCTGCTGGCAGACAAACCCTCCGGTCTTCTGACGCAGAAAGCTGCTAAGACAGATATTTCCCTGAATGAATGGCTGATCGGCCATCTCCTTGCCGGCGGAAAAATCACAGAATCGGAACTGGACACTTTCCGCCCTTCCGTCTGCAATCGCCTGGACCGGAACACCAGCGGCATCGTATTATGTGCCAAGACAATGCAGGGCGCCCAGCTTTTGAGTCAATTATTGCAAAAAAGAACCCTTCATAAATATTATCAGCTCTATGTCAAAGGCTTTGTCAGGGATTCTGGCACGATAGAAGGGTACCTGATCAAGGATACTGTACATAATAAGGTGTCCATACAACCGCAGACAAAAGATGCTTTTGCTGGAAAAGAATCTTATATCAAAACAAAATACACCCCGCTGAGAGCAGAAGCGGATAAGACCCTTCTGGAAGTGGAACTGATCACCGGAAAATCCCATCAGATCAGAGCCCATCTGGCCAGTATCGGGCATCCCCTTCTAGGAGATTATAAATACGGGGATAAAGCCTGGAATGATTACTATAAGCGTACCTGTCAGATTCAATCGCAGCTTCTACATGCTTATAAAGTGACTTTTCCAGAATTGAATCCCCCTTTTTCAGATATCAGCGGAAAAACCTTTCAAACCGGTCTGCCGGAAGCCTTTGTGCGGGCATCCGCGCAGACGGCAGGAAAATAATAAGGAAGACAATAAGATAGAGCAATAAAGAAAGGCAAGGATTATGGCAACCTGGAACTCCCGCGGACTGCGCGGTTCAACCCTGGAAGATCTGATCAACAGAACCAATGAGAAATATCTAGAACACGGCCTCGCCCTGATCCAGAAGATTCCCACTCCCATCACCCCCATCAATATTGACAAAGAAAGCCGCCATATCACGCTTGCTTATTTCGATCAGAAGAGTACCGTGGATTATATCGGGGCTGTACAGGGAATCCCGGTCTGTTTTGACGCCAAGGAATGTGCCACGGATACCTTTTCCCTGCAGAATATCCATGAACACCAGGTGACATTCATGGAACAGTTTGAAAAACAGAAAGGTATTGCTTTTTTTCTGATCTACTATACTCATAAGAATGTTTTTTATTACCTGCCTTATGAGATGCTGCGTTTTTTCTGGGACCGGGCGAAGGAGGGCGGCCGGAAAAGTTTTCGGTATGAGGAATTAAATCCCGCTTACATACTGCCGAAGAAGAACGGAATCCTGGTGCCGTATCTTGACATGCTGCAGAGGGATTTGGAAGACCGGGTGGATTAGAAAAAAGCAGTGCTTCATGCCTTTGTTGACAGATTTCGATTTTTTCTGTATAGTAAATAGAGTTTGTTATGTTGCTGTGCTAATTCGTTAGCACATTAAAGTGATAAAGCATCGGAAAAGAGGTCATTATGAGCAGAAAGCTGGTACATACGCCGGAGGGCGTAAGAGACATTTACGGAGATGAAAAAGAGCGAAAAACCGTGGTAGAGCGTCTTTTAGCAGAAAAAATCCATGGCTACGGTTATCGGGATATCCAGACACCTACCTTTGAATTCTTTGATGTTTTTTCGAAAGAAGTCGGCACCACCCCTTCGAAAGAACTTTATAAATTCTTTGACAAGGAGGGCAATACCCTGGTCCTGCGGCCGGATTTTACCCCTTCCATCGCCAGGTGTGCAGCCAAATATTTTATGGATGAGAACGTGCCGATCCGCCTCAGTTATCAGGGAAATACCTTTTCCAACACCTCGAACCTGCAGGGTAAATTAAAGGAAGTGACACAGATGGGGGCGGAACTGATCGGCGATGCATCTGTCTATGCGGACGCGGAACTGATCGCCATGACCATCGAGGCATTGTATCATGCTGGGCTCTCTGATTTCCAGATCAGCGTGGGCAATCTGGAATTTTTCAAGGGAATCTGCGCGGAAGCAGGGCTTGATGAGGAGACAGAACTGGAACTGCGGGAGTTTATCTCCGGGAAGAACTATTTTGGTGCGGAGGAACTGCTTGAACGCATCAAAGCGCCAGACAAAGACAAAGAGGCACTGCTCAAGGTAGGCGATCTTTTTGGGTCCGTGGATATCCTGAAAGAGGCCGGCCGCGTTGTGACCAACAGCCGTTCTAAAAATGCCTTGGACCGCCTTAAGACCCTTTATCAGGTATTGTGTGATTATGGAGTGGAGAAATATGTTTCCTTTGACCTTGGCATGTTGAGCAAGTATAATTATTATACGGGTATTATTTTTAAGGGATATACCTATGGGGTGGGAGATGCCATCGTCAAGGGCGGCCGTTACGATAATCTGCTGGAACATTTTGGCAAGAAGGCTCCGGCGATCGGATTTGTCATCGTGGTGGACGATCTGTTATCTGCCATGAACAGGCAGAATGCTGCCATAGCCGGCACAGAACCCTGCACCAGCCTGTATTATACGAAGGATAACTTTACGGAAAAATTAAAAGAGGCGCGCAGGATGCGTTCGGAGGGCAGGCATGTGGAATTATTGCCTGCGGGGATAAAATGACGGAAGCCCGATCGCTTCAGAATGGAAGGAAACTATGAGTACAGAAAGATATTTGACAATTGCCCTGGGAAAAGGGCGTCTTGCCAGTAAAACAATGGAATTATTCGAGAAGATAGGCATCACCTGCGAGGAGATGAAAGATAAACATTCCCGCAAACTGATTTTTGTGAATGAAAAATACAAGCTGCGGTTTTTTCTGGCAAAATCACCAGATGTCCCCACCTATGTAGAGTACGGCGCCGCCGATATCGGTGTGGTGGGCAAGGATACGATCATGGAAGAGAATCGGAGAGTCTATGAGGTACTGGATTTAGGCTACGGCAAATGCCGCATGTGTGTCTGCGGACCGGGGAGCGCCAAAGACCTGCTAAAACACCATGAAATGATCCGTGTGGCCAGCAAATATCCCAATATTGCCAAAGATTATTTTTATAATAAAAAACATCAGACCGTAGACATCATCAAGCTGAACGGTTCTGTGGAACTTGGTCCTATCGTTAAATTATCCGATGTCATTGTAGATATCGTGGAGACCGGATCCAC
>CAYUKT010000016.1:11226-14762 GCA_964445285.1 uncultured Bacteroides sp.
GCGTTGAACATTAAGAAACACTAAGACTGCATAAAACGCAGTCTAAGTGTTTCTAGAAATGTTCTAGAGGATGTCTGTGGGGCATCCTCTGTGTGAATGAGAATTATAATGAAGGATAGCTTTTAACAGATAAGCATAGGAAAGGGACAGTGATTCATGAGAAAGATACAGTTGACAGCACAGACGCAGAAAGATATTCTGGATACTTTGCTTAAGAGAAGCCCTAATAATTATGGACAGTATGAAGCGGTGGTAGCAGATATTATTGATAAGGTGCGGACTCAAGGGGACGAGGCCGTCTTTGCTTACACGAAACAGTTTGATAAGTGGGATATTACAAAGGATACGGTTCGCGTTACACCAGAAGAGATTGAGGAAGCTTTTCAGGCGATGGATGCGGATTTTATCGGCGTGATGGAAAGGTCTGCCACCAATATCACGGCATTTCATCAGAAACAGCTGCACAACAGCTGGATTGATCCCAGACCTGACGGCAGTATCCTTGGGCAGAAGATTATGCCCATTGCGGTTTCCGGCGTCTATGTGCCGGGCGGCAAGGCTGCTTACCCCAGCAGTGTACTGATGAATGTACTGCCCGCGAAAGTGGCAGGCGTGAAAAAGATTGTCATGACCACACCGGCAGGCGCAGACGGGAAAGTCAATCCTGGTACCCTGGCAGCGGCTAAGATTGCAGGCGTGGATGAGATCTATAAAGTGGGCGGTGCCCAGGCGATTGCCGCCATGGCTTTTGGTACGCAAAGCATCCCGAAAGTGGATAAGATCACAGGCCCCGGCAATATCTTCGTGGCTCTGGCCAAGAAAGCCTGCTTCGGCTATGTCAGCATTGATTCCATCGCCGGCCCCAGTGAGATTCTGGTGATTGCCGATGAGACAGCCAATCCGCGATATGTGGCGGCTGACCTTTTGTCTCAGGCAGAGCATGACGAACTGGCCAGCGCAATCCTCATCACCACCAGTGAAGCGCTGGCAGATCAGGTGTCTACAGAGATCGAGGGCTTTTTACAGGAATTGTCCAGAGCGGATATTATCCGCAAATCCCTGGATAATTACGGCTATCAGCTCATCGCTTCGTCCATGGAAGAGGCCATCGAGACAGCCAATGCAATCGCCTCCGAGCATCTGGAAATCCTGACGAAGGATCCCTATCAAGTGATGACCAAGATTGAAAACGCCGGTGCCATTTTCCTGGGAGAATACTCCTCGGAACCTCTGGGAGATTACTATGCAGGTCCCAACCATATTTTACCGACAAACGGCACAGCAAAGTTTTTCTCACCGCTTAATGTAGATGACTTTATGAAAAAGACCAGTATCATATCCTATTCGAAGCAGGCCCTGGAACGGGCGCATGAAGATATCGAACTGTTTGCCGAAAAAGAGGGATTGACAGCACATGCGAATTCCATTCGGGTGCGCTTCCCAAAAAATTAATCTGCAAAGCAAATGTGGAGAAACTTTTTTGATTTCATATAGAAAAGGAGCAGCTTATGTCCAGAACAGCAGTTATAGAACGTAATACAAAGGAGACACAGATCAAAGCCGTATTAGGAATTGACGGTACCGGAAAGAGTGAGATCTCTTCGGGAATCGGATTCTTGGACCATATGCTGGATGGTTTTGCCAGACACGGACTCTTTGACCTGACATTGGGTGTCACAGGAGATCTTAACGTGGATGGACACCATACGGTGGAAGATACCGGCATTGTGCTGGGGCAGGCAATCCGGGAGGCTGTCGGGGACAAGGCCGGCATCAAACGCTATGGCTCCTTTATCCTGCCTATGGATGACGCCCTTTGTCTGTGCGCCATAGATTTGTCAGGCAGACCATATTTTGTCTTTGACTGCAGTTTCCCCACAGAAAATGTGGGAGATTTGAAAACCGAACTGGTAAAGGAATTTTTCTATGCGGTATCCTACAGTGCAGGCATGAACCTGCATGTTAAGATGTTTCATGGGGAAAATACACATCATATGATCGAAGCTATGTTCAAGGCCTTTGCGAAAGCGCTGGATATGGCCACATCTTATGACGAGCGTATCACAGGAGTTTTAAGTACGAAAGGAACATTATGATACTAAGGGAGATAACCGGAATGTCTTATAAAAAGTTTATTCCATGTATTTACTTGTACAAAGGGAATGCCGTAAAAGGGTTTTCTGACAGCACGATCATCGACACTAACCCGGCGGCACTGGCAAAATATTACAGCGATAACAACGCCGATGAATTGATCGTTTATGATATGTCTGACAATGATATCGAACATGAGGAAGCGCTGGATGTAATCAAAGCTATCTGCAGTGAGGCAGAAATTCCAGTGATTGGTGCGGGCAATGTGAAGCGCATGGAGGACATCAAGAAGCTTCTTTATGCCGGCTGTAAGAAAGGGGCCTTAAACTATTCCAAACCGGGTAATATTGAACTGACTGCGGAAGTTTCCAAGAAGTTCGGCAAAGAGAAGATTGCCGCCTGCGTGACGGAGGCTGACAGCATCACCCGCAATGAAACGCTGATCGATGCCTATATCAGTGAGATTATCCTGGTCAAAGAGACCTGCTTAAAAGAAGCAATTTCTATATCCAGATTCCCGATGATCGCTTCCGTGCCGGAAGTTTCCCTGGATAAACTATTGGAACTTTTATCCAACGATAATATCTGCGGTATCTCAGGTTATGCCATCAATGAAAATGCCAAGGAACTCCTTGCCATTAAGGCGCTATGCCAGAATAATGACATTACGGTAAATACCTTTGAACCGGCCATCCGCTGGGACGAGTTTAAACTCAATTCCGATGGCCACGTGACCGTGGTAGTGCAGGATTATAGGACCGATGAAGTGTTGATGGTGGCCTACATGAATGAGGAAGCCTACAACATGACGCTTAAGACCGGCAAGATGACCTACTACAGCAGAAGCCGGGACGAACTGTGGGTGAAAGGAGATACCAGCGGTCATTATCAGTATGTCAAGTCGTTGACAGCAGACTGTGATAAGGATACTATCTTGGCCAAAGTCTCCCAGATTGGCGCGGCCTGTCATACCGGCTCTCATTCCTGCTTTTTCAATGAGATCATGGCCAAGGAATATGTGGAGACAAATCCTTTAAAAGTTTTTGAGCAGGTGTTTGATGTCATTAAAGACAGAAAGATCCATCCCAAAGAGGGGTCCTACACGAACTATCTTTTTGACAAGGGGCTGGATAAAATCTTAAAGAAACTGGGAGAGGAAGCGACAGAGATTGTGATTGCTGCCAAGAATCCCAACGCCAATGAAGTCAAGTATGAAATTTCTGATTTTCTCTACCATATGATGGTATTGATGGCAGAAAAGAATGTGACCTGGGAGGAGATTACGGCGGAGCTTGCCAAACGCTGAGCGTCATTTAAAGCCATGCTGCTTGCTTGTTTTTGTATGCTTTAAACCAATATAACAGTATTCAATATAGGTATTTGCCATTTATTTACATTGTATTTATAGTAAAATCAGAAAAAGCATACAAGCAGGATTTATA
>CAYUKT010000017.1:0-220 GCA_964445285.1 uncultured Bacteroides sp.
AAGCTCGCGGTAAATGTCTATCACCTTCGTATTTCTGGTGTCCGGACAGTTTTCTTTGAAGGTAAAGCCCAAAATCGCCACTTTCGCATGTTTGACGGGAATATTTGCCCGGATCAGATCCTTCACCAGACTCTCCGCCACATACTTGCCCATATCGTCGTTGATTCGTCTGCCGGAGAGAATGATCTGGGAATGATACCCCAGTTCCTCCGCCTTGTAG
>CAYUKT010000017.1:230-2151 GCA_964445285.1 uncultured Bacteroides sp.
ATAATACGGGTCTACGCCGATACAGTGTCCTCCCACCAGTCCCGGCATGAAGGGCAGAAAATTCCATTTGGTCCCCGCCGCTTCCAACACGGATTTTGTATCAATCCCCATTTTGTGAAAAATGATGGAGAGCTCATTCATGAAGGCGATATTAATATCTCTCTGGCTGTTCTCGATTACCTTGGCCGCCTCCGCCACCTTGATGGACTCCGCACGGTACACACCGGCTTCCACTACCAGCTCATACACTTTGGCGACAGTGTCGAGAGTCTCTTCATCCATACCAGATACAATCTTAATAATGGTTTCCAATCTGTGTACTTTGTCGCCGGGATTGATCCGCTCCGGAGAGTAACCGATTTTAAAGTCCACGCCGCATTTTAACCCGGACTCCTTCTCCAGGATCGGCACACAGATCTCCTCCGTGACACCCGGATAAACCGTGGACTCAAACACCACCACAGAACCCTTGGTCAGATTCTGCCCCAAAATACGGCTGGCGCCTTCTACCGGTGTCAGGTCGGGCGTATGGTCTTCATTGACCGGTGTGGGAACCGCCACGATATGAAACTTAGCCTCCCGCAGCTTAGCCGGATCGGCTGTAAATTCCACCGCGGTGTTTTTGATCACCTCATCTCCCACCTCATTGGTGGGATCCACACCGCTCTTATAGAGCTCTATCTTCTTTTCATTGAGGTCAAAG
Source organism: uncultured Bacteroides sp. (assembly GCA_964445285.1). Lineage (GTDB taxonomy): Bacteria > Bacillota > Clostridia > Lachnospirales > Lachnospiraceae > UBA3282. The sequence continues at coordinate 934 of CAYUKT010000017.1, forward strand.
CCTACCACTTTAATCTTTCTGGCGAAAGCAACCGCAATCGGCATACCCACATAGCCGAGCCCCACGAGAGATAACTTTTCCTCTCCTTTTACAATCTTCTCATATAAATCCATTTTATACCTCTTTTCTGCACGCTGCCGCATCATTATCAGTCAGACGCGCTCTTTATTTATCTTGTAAAATCAAATGAACTTCTTCCATATATTCACCGGTGACCAGTTTCCTGTCAAACTCCCTCTCCATTTTCTCCCTGCCCCGGCGTCCCATCCTGGCGCGTTCTTCTCTGGAAAGGGCAAGGAATTTCTCCATGGCGCCAATCAGCTCCTCTGCATGGCCGGGCGTAAAACCAAATCCTGTAACGCCCTCCTCAAAGGCTTCCATACACCCGCAGATATTGGAAGCGATCACCGGTCTGCCTGTGGACGCCCCTTCAATCAGCGCGTTGGACATTCCTTCATGGAAAGATGCCACCACGATCGCACTCGCAGCCGCCAGATAAGGATGCACTTCTGTTTGGAAACCGATCTGTCTCACAATCCCCTCTCGTTCCAGCTCATCCAGCATTCCCTCATAATCTTCATCACAAAATCCCATGACATCAAAAAAAACACTGTCACTATGTAGCGTCTTCGCCGCCTCCACAAACTCCAATATGCCTCTTTCCTTCATCACCCTGCCCACAAACAGGAAATGGGTATCTGTGCCGGAAGGATATTCTTCATAATGGTGCCTCTCCAGGCTCACACCGGATCCCATAACGAGGCGTTCCTTCCGTCCGCCAATCCCTAAGCCTTGGCATATATCCCGGTTTTCCCTATTCTGGAAAAAGACACATGCCGTGCGCTTTAAGCCCATACGGTACAGCGCAACGATCAGTTTGAGTAGCAGCCCCTTCTTGTCAAAAGCGCCTCCCAGCCCCGTGATCGTAGCGATATGCGGTATCTTGAGTCTGCCCGCACACATGCCGCCATAAATATTCGGTTTGATCGTATAGGTGACCACCAGATCCGGCCGCAGTTCTTTCATCAGCTTCCGATAATTTCGATAAAGCCTGATATCTTCCAAGGGGTTCATCCCCCGTCTGTGAATGGGTGTCTGTATGATTTTAGCCCCCTCTGCCTGTAGTTCTTTGGTCTTGACCTCGTCCGGCAGACTGATAAATACCTCATGCTCCTGCAAAAGCGCTTCCACAAATTCATTTCGAAAATCATACAAGCC
>CAYUKT010000017.1:2251-4509 GCA_964445285.1 uncultured Bacteroides sp.
CATCCGTTATCTTTTGGATTTTCATGTCATAAGCATTGTCCTGTACCTCTTTATGATAATACAATCCTTCCACATTCTCAAAATAGATACTCCGCATGCCAAGCTGCATGGGTGCCTGAAAATCTTTGCCCGGATTGTCCCCGATATAGACCATCTCCTCATAGGGAACCCTCCATCTGCATTGCAGAATCCGAAAGGCAATGTCGCAGGGCTTACGGAATTGTACTCCGCCCAATTCATCGGTAATGATAATATCATCCACCATCTGGTCAAGCCCCAGTGCCTTGATCTTATTCTTCTGCCCTTCCACCCGTCCGTCCGTGATGATCCCGATGCGGCTTCCCTGTGCACGTAGCCTTTGCAGCATGTCGGACACTCCCTCATACAGGGTAATCTCAGGCAGATGTTCCCGGTATACGCGAAGGCATTGCTCTTTCAGTTCCTGCCGGCCCATCTCTTGCAGCAGCTCGTCAATGGCGCTCTTTCCCTCCAGGAAATACTGCCACAGCTTCTCCGCCGCCTGCTTATCCGAAAGGCATTCGGCCACAGCCTCAAATCCGCTTTTTACATACTGTTTCTCCGAATAGAGCGTGTCATCCAAATCGAATATGATGCCCGTTGCCTTTCCAGCCTGCCAGGCTGTCCGCCTGCTCTCACAGGCAATACAGATACTCTGGTCAAAGCGGCTGTAGACCGCGCCGTCCCGTATCCCCTGATCCTGATAACCGACCTGTTCTCCTGACAATAGGCGGAGAATCCACTCTGCGGAATCGGCACCGGCTTTCATGCTCAAAGGCGCGCCGCCGCCGTATCTGGGATTGATCTCAATATAATAATCATCTCCTGTGTCCTTCTGCCGGATTAGCTGCACCGTAATCGGCCCGCAGGGCTGAAACTTTTCGATCAGGCTCCGGCACTCCGCTATGATGGTGTCGTCCAGTTCGATTCTTGTCTTTAACACTTCACCACTGCGGACGGCGATTCTCTCCCGCGGCACAATACCGATAGGATTCCCCTCGAAATCGCAGAAGATATCCACTGTATATTCTTTACCCTCAATAAAGGGCTGAATGATATAATCCTGCACCTGCTCCGCATAAGATGCGAGTTGCCCGGCATGTTCCACTTTATAGGCATTGATACTGCTGCTGCCATCCTTTGGTTTAATAAAGCAGGGATATGGCCCCATATACTGCCGGTAATCATTGACCGGCGCCGGCGCTTTCAGACCACAGGAGAGGAAAAAATCCGATGTATAGTTTTTATCCCTGCACAATCCCACCTTATCCGGGCTGCTGATCATGACCCTGACACCGGCCTCTTCAAACCGTTTCCGGTTCTTCGACAGCACCATCAGATCCGTATCGATTGTCGGAATGACCAGATCGATATGGTCCTTCCGGCAGATCTCCAACAACTGCGGAATATAGTCCTGATCCTTCATGGGACATATCTTCCTGCTATCATCACAGAAAGCCAGTGCCGGAGCAGTCCCCGCCATATCTGCACCATATAGTTTCAGGGGGATGCCCATTCGAAGCGCCGCCCGCCTGAATGCCTGCAGCAGTTCCACACGCCTGCCCGCACCGGTAAATAAAATACGCTGTTCTCTCATATAGCCGTATTCCTTTCCCATGGTCAATTGCCCATAAATTCTTCCATTGTAGCATTTGTCTCGCTGCTTATCCCCTCACGCTTTAGTACAGCCCGGATCGTCCCGATAAAAATGCGCACATCCATGGCAAACGTAAGATGATTTACATACTCCACATCATATGCAAATTTCTCCTCCCAGGTAATGGCGTTCCTGCCATTAATCTGCGCAAGCCCTGTCAAGCCCGGCCTCACATTATGTCTCTGTCTCTGAAAATCATTGTAGCGTGGAAGATACCTGACTAACAGCGGCCTGGGGCCGATCACGCTCATATCCCCCTTCAAAATATTAAAAAGTTCCGGCAGTTCATCCAGACTCGTAGAACGAAGCATCTTTCCGAAACCGGTCAGTCTCCTGTCATCCGGCAGAAGATTACCGTCTTCATCCCGCTCATCCGTCATGGTCCTGAATTTATAGAGGGTAAAGATTTTCTCATGGCGTCCCGGTCTCTCCTGTCGGAATAAGACCGGACTTCCCAGCTTAACCCGCACCAGTAGCGCTACCACCAAAAGTACAGGACTGAGCACAATAATCCCGCATAACGAGAGCAAAAAATCCAGACATCGCTTTATACACCGCTTATACATACCCGTTTCCTCAATCT